>JAIORY010000335.1 GCA_021107915.1 Bacteroidales bacterium
ATTAGATGCTACTTTATATATTTTATCATTAATTTGCTCTTCAAAAAATAAGTTGTATTTTTACAAAACTTTCTTGTAAAATTAACAAATTTAAAACCCTCAGTTATGAAAAAAATATTCTATTTAGTTCTATCATTTGCAATAGTAAGTATAATTAGTTGCAATACTGATCCGCTACCTGAACCGGAAAAAACTATAGACGATCTCGAAATTCCAGATGGATTTGCTTATCAATCTTCACATGTTGTTGACATTGAAATAAACATGCCCGACTCGGTTAATTTTACTGATTTAAGAAGTAGATTCAATATTTACACATCAAATCCCGATGACGGCGGAAAATTAATTAATTCAGGAAGCTTTGATCAAAACGGACAATACAAAGGAGAGATTAGAGTACCAACATCTCTTGAAGAAATATATGTGAGTACAATAGCCGGAGATGTAGTAGTTAGTATTCCAATAAATAACAAAAAAGAAGATGGTGTTATTATCAACTTTGGTGGTGATTATGGTTATACACCTCCAGATACAATAGAGCCAACAAATAAATCATTTGGTTTATCTTTTGAACAAGAATTACAAAACTTCAATGATTCAAGAATTAATATTATTGGAAATGGCGATTTCAGTATAAATGATTTTGGTACAATTCCATATTGGAATTATAATATTTCTGTTGACGGGAAATGGTATTTCACACAATATTACAATGAAAGCATGGAATGGTATAATGATGGAGGTAACGGAACAATTAAAACACCAACACAAGGTCATTGGGGTTATTATTATTACGGTGGTGCAGTTCAATTGGTTGAAGCTTCACCGGGAGATGTAGTAACGCTATCTACTGATATAAAGAGTGATGGAGGTTCAAGTCTTTACTCTTATCTTTATCTTATACCAAGAAGAAGCAATGGAAGTGTAATACAATATTTTTACACATATTTGTATTTACCTTCAACTAATTGGACTACAAAAACACTTATAGCATCAATGCCATACGGTACTGCATATTGCACAGTTCTTCTTTGGAACCAGGATTACAACGGCTCAAGTAGTATTTATTATGATAATGTTGTAGTAACCGGACCAATAGTTGATACTGATGGAGATGGCGTTTCGGATGATGATGATGATTATCCTACTGACCCAGACAGAGCATTTGATATTTATTACCCTGATTCTACTTCATTTGGCTCTCTTGCATTTGAAGATAACTGGCCGGGTAGAGGTGATTATGATTTTAATGATCTTGTTGTTGATTATAGGTACAAACAAGTAGTTAATGCCAATAATGCCCTTGTTGATCTTGAATCACTTTTTAAATTCAAAGCCTCAGGAGCAACTTTTTTAAATGGTTTTGGATTTGAAATGGATATTGCACCTACGGATATTGCTTCAGTTACAGGAACTTCTATAGTTGATGGATATATTACAACACTTGCAAATGGATCTGAGGCCGGTCAGGCAAAAGGAACTATTATTGTTACTGATAATGTATTTACTCAATTACCAAACCCGGGTGGTGGAATTGGAACTAATACAACTCCGGGAGCAATTTATGTTGATCCGGTAACACTTACAATTAATTTATCAACTGTAAATCCGGTTTCACTGGGAAATGCAGGCAGCCCTCCATATAATCCATTTATCATTGTAAATGAAATTCGAGGCAGAGAAGTACATTTAGCAAATTACCCTCCTACAAGTTTGGTTGATAATCAATATTTCGGTACAGAACATGACGACTCCAATGCTACTACAGGAAAATATTATGAAACTGAAAACAATCTGCCTTGGGGAATTGATACTCCGGGCCCGTTCGCTTATCCGGTTGAAAAAGCTGTCATAATTAATGCATACTTGAAATTTGCCCCTTGGGCAGAAAGTGGTGGTACAGTTTATACCGATTGGTATGAAGATAAAACCGGTTATAGAAATAGCGGAAATATCTTTACTCCTCCATCGAAATAAAATTATTTACAATCTAACAGTTTTCTGTGAATTTTTAAAACCTGTGGAATAAGCAAGTGGTTGACATCATTATAAATTACATAATCAGCCATTTTTATTTTTTTATCATCATCCCATTGGTTACTTACTCTCTTATAGAAATCTTCATCTTTCACATTATCTCTTTCAATTATTCTTGCAAGACGTAGTTCCTCAGGTGCAGTTACGGTAATTATCTCATCAAAATTATTTTGTAAACCGGATTCAAAAATAATTGCAGATTCATGAATAATATATTTTTCAGATGATAGGGCAAGAGCCCAATCCTTAAAATCGTTTTCTACCAAAGGATGAATAATATTATTTAATTTTTTCAGACTTTCATAATCACTAAAAACAATATCTGCTAAAATTTTTCTGTCAACTTCCGAATAATTATTAAAAACTGAATTTCCAAAAATTGATCTGATATTTTCTTTAACATTTATATTTTTCAAAAACTTTTTTCCTTCAATATCAGCATAATACACTTTTACGTTAAGTGATTGAAAAATACGTGCAATTGTAGTTTTTCCACTTCCAATGCTACCGGTGAGTCCTATTTTTAGCATTATTTAAGAATAATATATTCAACACTTTCAGGAAATATTTCAGTTACTTTAACAAAATCAGCTTGACGAAATAATTTAACCCGTAGTATATTATTACCAGTATTTATTTTAGAACAATCAACACCGGCCAAAAACATACTTTTATCAAGTCTGTCAAAATCCTTTAAAGCAACCATATATGTAACTTTTACTTTAGCAGGAAATGTTTTAATTTCTCTGATTGAGTTACCTACTTGTTGAATTGGTATATCGATACTCGATTCGGTGTAATTTTCAACAGGGATTTTAACATTAACCTTATCTACAGAATATTTGATATTTTTTGAAATCAATGGTTTTAAAATCCCAATATCAATATCTATATTTTTTTTAAGTTCAGATAATTCTATCTTTTTTGTTTTGATATAATTTATTGTATCAATTATTGACAATAATCCATTTACTCTAATACTGTCAGGAGTAATTTTAATATCCCCATATTGATAATATTGTTTTTCAAAACTAATTGATAAATCGGTTTTAACAGCTAACATTTTCATTTCGCTATTTTCCATTACAAAAAACAGTGAATCAGGTGAAACAGAAATAATATTATCAGTTATGTCCAACTGATTGATTAAATAATTTTTTAATGATGAAGTAAGAATATAAGAGCCATATTTGTATCTGCATCTATTCAGCTTCACTCTATTAAAATCGATATTTATAAGAGGAGATTTTTTTAAATACTTGGTAGAAAATAATTGCAAACCATTTGCCTTTACTTGCAATTTTAATGTGCTGTCAGAACTTTCGACCAGCAATTTCCCTGATGGAATATTAGTAAAGCGAAAAGGATAAGATACTTTTGATGTAAATTCATCGGATAATTTTATCATCAACCAAATAAATACAGCAATGCCAAAACACATCAAGAAAATATAAAATTTGGTACGATTAACTTTATAAGCTGATGTTGTTAATTTTTCAACTAATTCTAAATAAAATGACTTCAAAATTATTTTGCATCTTGCAACTGACCTTCTTTATTCATGGCAATTGCAGATTTCTCAATTTTCAATCTATTCTGTCCTTCAACTTCGATTACCATGCTGGTTTCTCCTATTTCAATAATTTTTCCATGGATACCGCCGATAGTTACTATTTTTTGTCCTTTTTTTAATTCTTCCCTAAATTTCTTCTGATCTTTACTTTTCTTCATTTGAGGTCGGATAAAGAATAAATAAAAAACAAGAATTATTAATATTAAAGGTAAAAACGACATTAAGCCTCCACCTTCTCCTTCGGTTTGTGGAGTCATTAATAGTATGTACAATAAGTTTGTCATAATATATTTATTTATTTGTTAATATTCAGGTGTAATTATTATTGATTTAATTTTTATGCTTGTAGTATTTGGTTCTGTATTTGCAATTACTGTAGCTGTTTTTCTTTGAAATCCTTTTCTCCCTTTACTGTCAAATGTAACATTAATAACTCCTCCATCGCCGGGGCTTATTGGAGTTTTAGGATAATCAGTAACAGTACATCCGCAACTTGTCCTCACTTTGTAAATCAACAGATCCTTTTTCCCGATGTTTTCAAACTTAAATCCATAAGTAACAATCTCACCTTGAATTATTTTTCCAAAATCGTGCTCTTTTTCTTTAAACTCAATAACAGGCATAAGTTTATTGTTACCATCGTCTGATGCAGAATTAGTATTATTTACTACATCTGTGGATAATAATTTTGCTTTATCAGCATTTTTTTTATTCTGACCACACGAAACCAAAGTTATGATAAACAATCCTATTAATATTATTAATAACGTATTTCTCATTTGTTTTTTAACATTAATAATCGGCAAATTTAATAATTATTATGGTTTTATCAATATTTCCCAATAATTGTTATTGAACCTTTAAACACATCATCACTAAACTGCCCATGACATTCGAGTACATAAAAATATACTCCATTTGAATTATTTCCACCATCCCAGTCATTTTGATAATCATTTGTTTCAAAAACCTTTTTACCCCATCTGTTAAGAATTACAAGCTTATTACTAATGTAATATATGTTTAACAACATTGAAGGGTCATTTCCGGTATCACCTTTATCTTCAGTAATTGCAAAAGTATCATTTTTGCCATCACCATTTGGAGTAAATACATTAGGAATAATCAGCTTAACAGGCTTTACTTCCACGAATTGGAAATATGTGGTATCACATCCATTTTCATCAGTAATATTCAACATCACATTGTACGAATCTATTCTATCAAAAATATGAGTTGGGTTACTTTCCGTTGAGGTTATGCTATCACCAAAATCCCATTCGTAATTAGTTACTAATAAGGAATCGCTTGAAAGATTTTCAAATGAAAAAGTGATCATTGGTTTTTCAATATAAACAACACTATCGGGGTCGGTAAAAATATTTATTACAGGCGAGCGGAAAGATTCAACTATATATGATGTGTCAATATAGCATCCATTAGTATCTTCAATACGAATACTGTAAGAAATATCGCCACAAAGCCCGAGAGCAAGTGATGAATCACCTGGATCAACAAATTGCGTATTCCAGAAATACAAATATTCTTCAGGCTCGAATGCCCCTGAAGCTATTGCCATAACTTGCCCCTGACAATCAGCATCAATACCTGTACAGGTTTTTTGTATCTGATCAAAGACAACATTTATCACGGGATATACTTCGATAATTACCGAATCACGACAGTAGCAATTATCATTATAAACTTCAACAAAATACTTTGTAGTTTCTTGAGGATCGGCAACAATAGCAGCAGTGGTATCACCTCCGGGAACCCATAAGTATTTTAAAGTATCAGATTCTTCAACACTTAAAACAACAAATTCACCATTGCATATTGGAAGTTCACCTGTAATCAAAATTTCACAACTTTGCGCAGAAGCAAAATATGTAATAAAAACAGAAAGTATTATTATGGTTTTCTTTAAATTCATATTAAATAAAATAAATAGAATTATTTTTCAGGCAGCAAAATTACAAAAAAAGTATAACGCATTCTTTTAAAAATAAGTATTCATTAAATAAAATACTACTTGATTTTTCTTGACTATTTGACTTCAATGCTTTAAATTTGCAATGATTATCCAAAAATAAATTATTATGAAGAAAGATTATGAATGTTGTCCGGAATTCAATCCCGAGCCATGGAAAGATAAAGAAATAATGTGGAACAACAAACAATTTGTTACCGATAAAATTAAAAGTATCTTTCACGTACCTCTTAATTTCTCAAAAATAATGATCAAGAATATGGCTTTGATTGAAGCTGCAAATGCTAAGCCTGATAATCCAATAGTTCTTTCGGATGAAAATTCACTTTGGGGTTCTAATATTTTTATTGATGTTACCAAAGATGTTCCAAATGCAAATATGACCACTATTTCAGGAACTTTTTTATCTAAGGTTTTTGAGGGTTCTTTTAGCAACACTAATAAGTGGTTAAATGAAATGAAGGATTACGCGCACTCCCAAAAAAAAGAAATACAAAAAATGTATTTTTATTACACTACATGTCCTAAATGTGCTAAAAAATACGGAAAGAATTATGTAGTAATACTTGCTGAGGTTTAATCAGTTTTTTGTTTGCCGTGTATTATGGAAATGATCAGATAAAATCCATAATCAGAGGTTTTAGCTTTATCTTATAGCCATCTTTCATACAGGAGGGACAATATTCTAATTTTTCAGTATATCTAAGTTTACATCTATGACATTTATATTGTTTCTGTTGCCGGATAATACGTGTATTTTTTGCAGATAATAAAATGACCGGTATTGCAATAAATGGCGTAAGAAAGAGAGCCAGAAAGAAAGAGGTATAGCCACCAATCTTTCTTTGACCACCCAGATAAGTAAGCATTATTACTAATATTAAATATACAAGAATAATAACGAACCACATAACGAGAATGCTTTAGATTTATAAACTGGCAACGGAAAGACCTTTTCCATTTAAGGTGCTATTGAAACTCCTTAATAAGATGATCGATTACATCTCAATCAGGGTATAAAAATAAAGTAATTGTGTTTGCTTTTTGTTTGATTTATGACTTATTGTATAAAGTGCATGAATATTTGTATGAAGTAGAAAGGTTTTTGTATCTACTGTATAAATCAAGAAAAGAAAAAACTACACATTAAACCTGATATGCATTATATCACCTTCTTCAACAATGTAATTCTTACCTTCAACAAATAATTTACCGGCATCTTTGCAAGCTTGTTCTGAGCCAAGTTCCATAAAATCATTATACTTCATGACTTCGGCTCTGATGAATCCTCTTTCGAGATCGGAATGAATAACTCCCGCTGCCTGTGGGACTTTCATGCCTTTTTTAATTGTCCACGCACGTACTTCTTTCGGGCCTGCAGTATAAAAAGATTGTAAGTTCAATATTTTATAGGCAGACTGAATCAGTCTATTTACGCCAGGCTCATTTAATCCTGCATCTTCAAGAAATTCTTTTCTGTCTTCAAAATCTTCAAGTTCGGCGATTTCAGATTCAAGTTTTCCTGCAATAATAAGTAACTCAGTATTCTCATTTTTAATTACTTCTTTAACCATTTCAACATAATGATTCCTTGATACAGCCGAAGCATCATCAACATTACAAACATATAAAACAGGTTTTTCAGTAAGTAAAAACAAATCACTAAGAAGCTTTCTATCTTCCTCGCTCACAGGTGCAGTGCGTGCCGGTTGAAAATCATCAAAATGTTTTTTATAAATATTACAAATTTCCAGTTCTTTTTTTGCAATTTTATCTCCACTTTTTACAACTTTCTCCAATCTCTGCATTTTTCTTTCCAGCATTTCTATATCTTTAATCTGCAATTCCAAATCCACAATTTCCTTATCTCGAACAGGATCTACCGACCCTTCGATATGTGAAAGATTTTCATCATCAAAGCATCTTAAAACATGGATTAGAGCATCAGTTTGCTGAATATCAGAAAGAAATTTATTTCCAACACCCTCACCCATACTCGAACCTTTAGCCAATCCCGGTATATCAACTATTTCGACAGTAGCCGGAATAATTTTTTCAGATTTTATTAACGAATCAATTTTATATAATTTATCATCAGGAACAGTAATCATTCCAATATTTGATTTAGAAGCACTAAATGCATAATTTGATGATTGCGCTTTACTATTTGAAATACAATTAAATATAGTTGTTTTTCCAGTATTTGTAATTCCTATTATTCCACAATTTAATGCCATAATATATTATTGATTTTGAATTTACAAAATTAAAATAATTGTCTGATTAAAATATCATATAATAATATTTTTTATTTCAGGGAATATTTACTAATTTTGCACGCCAAAATAAAAATGGATGTTAAATGATTAATATAAAGGCCGTTTAACTTCTTTTTAAATAATTAAATTATTAACCCGTTCTGATTGACAGTTGCCTTTTACTTTCAAGAGAACACAATTAATTTTTGATGACTGAAAAAGAATCAAACATCAACAAAGAAGCGGAAATAAAAAAAGAAGAAACTAAAACCGCTGAAAACGTTGAAAAAAAAGAAACTACCAAAGAATCTCCTAAAGCAAAAGAAACAGTAAAAGAAGAAGTAAAAACCGAAGCTAAAATAGAGGCTAAGAAAGAAACAAAAGCTAAAGCTGAAACTAAAAAGGAGAAAACAAAAACTGAAACTGAAAAAGAAGAAGTATCTGAAGTAAAGGATGAAACAAAAACTGAAACTGAAAAAGAAGAAGTATCTGAAGTAAAGGATGAAACAAAAATTGAAATCAAAGACACTCCTGAGATTGATGAGAAAGAAGAAACTGAAGATGCAGAAGTAAAAGAAGAAACCAAAGAAGAAAAGAGACCTTTAGAGCCTACTGAAGAATTTGACTGGGATGCTGTTGACACAAGATTAGAAACATATCCTGCTGACGAGAAAAAGAAATTAGAAGAAGCTTACGACAAGACTCTCAGTTCTATTGTTGAACATGAAGTTATTGATGGAATTATTGTTGGAAAAAGCAACCGCGAAGTCGTGGTTAATATTGGATTCAAATCCGATGGCGTTATTTCTTTATCAGAAGTAAGATATAACCCTGATATTAAGGTGGGTGACACTATTGAAGTATATGTTGAAAGTCAGGAAGACCCTAACGGTCAGCTAATTCTTTCACATAAAAAAGCAAGAATTCTTAAATCATGGGATAGAATTAATAAAGCTCACGACAATGATGAAATCATTAACGGACATGTAAAATCCAGAACAAAAGGAGGACTTATTGTTGATATATTTGGAATTGAAGCATTCTTACCAGGATCACAAATTGATGTTAAACCAATACGTGATTATGATGTTTTTGTTGACAAAATTATGGAATTCAAGGTTGTAAAAATCAATCATGAATATAAAAATGTTGTTGTTTCTCATAAAGCACTTATTGAAGATGAACTTGAGCAACAACGAGCAGAAATCATATCAAAACTCGAAAAAGGGCAGGTTCTGGAAGGAACTGCAAAAAACATCACTTCTTACGGTGTATTTATTGACCTTGGCGGAGTTGATGGTCTTATACATATCACCGATCTTTCATGGGGTAGAATTAATCATCCTGAGGAAATCGTTGAACTTGATCAAAAAATTAAAGTTGTTATCCTCGACTTTGATGACAACAAGAAACGTATCGCACTTGGTCTTAAACAATTAACTCCTCATCCTTGGGATGCTCTTGATCCTAACTTAAAAGTTGGTGATAAAGTAAAAGGAAAAGTTGTAGTTATTGCAGATTACGGTGCATTTATTGAAATCGCTCCAGGCGTTGAAGGACTTATTCATGTTTCTGAAATGTCGTGGTCACAACATCTTAGAACAGCTCAAGATTTCCTTAAAGTAGGTGATGAAATTGAAGCACAAATTCTTACTCTCGATAGAGAAGAAAGAAAAATGTCATTAGGAATTAAACAACTTGTACCAGATCCATGGACAAAGATTCAGGAAAAATATCCTAAAAATTCTAAACATAAAGCAATAGTACGCAACTTTACAAACTTTGGAATTTTTGTTGAACTTGAAGAAGGAGTTGACGGACTAATTCATATCTCTGACCTTTCATGGTCGAAAAAGATTAAACACCCTGCTGAATTTACTAAAATTGGTGAATCAATAGAAGTTATAGTTCTTGAGGTGGATGAAGAAAACAGACGTTTAAGTCTTGGACACAAACAATTAGAAGAAAATCCATGGGATGTTTTTGAAACCGTATTTTCTGAAGATTCTGAACACAAAGGAACTGTTGTAAGCATTAACGACAAAGGTGCTATTGTTTCACTACCTTATGGTGTTGAAGGATTTGTTCCAATGCGTCATTGTAAAAAAGAAGACGGACAAAATTTGAAAGTTGATGAAACTCTCGAATTTAAAATACTGGAATTCTCTAAAAACAATAAAAAGATTATTCTTTCTCATTCAAGAGTTTATCAGGATAAACAAAGAATGGAAAAAGCTAAAGAACGTAGTGAACATAAAGCTAAAGAAAAATCTACAAAAAATGCTATAAAGAAAATCAAAGACAAAGTTGAAAAATCAACTTTAGGTGACCTCGAAGCATTAGCATCGCTTAAATCAGATATGGAAAAGTCGGAAAAGCAAGAAATAGAGAAAAAGGCAAAAAGATTAGTTGAAAAAGAAGAAGAAAAAGCTATGAAAAAAGCCAAGGAGAAAGAAGAAAAGAAAGCAGAGAAAGCAAAAGAAAAAAAAGAAGAGAAAACGGAAGAAAAGAAAGAGGACAAATAGCTTTCCATTTATCTGAACATAAAAACCTTCACCGGAAATTCCGGTGAAGGTTTTTTTTTGCTAATAAAATATAATCAAAGTCAAACTGAAATTCAAAACATTTTACTTAAGTTTGTATTTAATATTTTAGTCATTTTAAATTTACCATGACAAACTTTTCAATCACAATATTAGGCTGCAATTCAGCGATACCAAATCTTCGCAGGAATCCAAGTGCGCAGGCACTTAATATCAACGGGATACATTGCCTGATCGATTGTGCTGACGGAACTCAGGTTCAACTCAGAAAATTCAAAATTAAATTCCAAAAGATCAATCATATTTTTATCAGCCATCTGCATGGAGATCATTATTTTGGTTTGATAGGTTTGATATCTTCCCTTCATTTACTAGGCAGAAAAAATGAGCTTCATATTTATGCTCCTTCACAATTAGAAAAAATTATAAATATTCAATTCGAAGCATCAGAAACAGTTCTTAAATATCCACTTCATTTTCATTATCTTCATCAAAATAAAACTGAAACAATTTTCGAGAACAACATTTTTTCGGTAAAAGCATTTCCTCTCGAACATAGTATTCCTACATGGGGATTTCTATTTAAAGAAAAACAAGCTAAGCGAAACATCAAAAAAAGTTTTGCAGAAAATGCTAACATCCCAAATAATGAATATATAAAAATTCAAAACGGCGCTGATTTTATTGATAAAGATGGTAAAATCTATAAAAACAAAAGCATAACTACTAACCCGCCAAAAGCTCGTTCTTATGCATATTGTTCGGATACAGCGTATTTTGAAAAAATTATTCCGATAATAAAAGAGGTTGACATTTTATACCACGAATCTACATTTGCGGAAGACAGAAAAGAATCTGCAAAAGAAAAATTTCACTCAACAGCTAAAGATGCTGCACGAATTGCTAAAAAAGCAAATGTAAAAAAACTCTTACTCGGGCATTATTCCGCAAGATATAAAGATACTTCTCCACTGCTTGAAGAAGCAAAATCGGTTTTTCCAAATACTGAATTGACTGATGATGGTAGTGTGTTTAATATTGAATCATGAGTTAATTGAGTCAATTGGAGTTGATGGAAATTGTAATAGATGGTAATTAGTTGTAATTAATGTAATTAATTGTAATAGATTGTAATTAGTGTCTGTCTTTAAAGTCAATTTTTTTGATAAAATTTTAGATTTATGATTTTAAATTTTAGATTTAAATTTATAGAATCAGCTAATATCAACAAATTTTAAGATTTTAAATCTGAATTCTAAAATCTTAAATTATCAGAACAAGACTTTAAAGACAGACACTAATTAGTTGTACTGCATACTGCCAACTTCTCACATTTTCACCATTTCTACTCCCCGTCTAACTGTTTCCTCAACCTTTCTTGATCCATAATTCTCCTGTTCAGAATATTTACGTATTGAACAGCACGTTTTAAACCGTATTTTTTCATTGCTTTTTCAGCCCAGTTCAGAGCAATTTTCAGTTCACCTTGCATTTCACTTGCGAGAGCCATATTATAACAAGCAAATCCTGCGATCTCAGGATCGGGATTATTTGTATATTTCTTCCAAACTTCTGCTGCCGCCTCCCAATTCTGTGTTTTAACCATGTGTTTTGCTAATTTAAAATCATCATTTCCTTTAACAAAATAAGCTCTTGAAACGTGCATCCAGCTTGGCGAAATTCGTATTCCATATTGTTTTCCGGCATAAAACCCAGACTTGTTTAAAGCTTTTCTTTTCTGAGGCAAACCATTTCTGGCATCATCGGGAGTATCACCATTTGCATTCCATTCCATCTCATCCATATAAGAATTTTCATCAACAATTTTTTTATTTTTCAAATCATAGATTCTCCATCCGGCATTTACATTCATCAAAAGTTCTGCAAGATATTCTGTATATTCTATTTTTTTATCATCAACTTTTTTAGTTCTTTTTCTTGAACTTTCGTGAAAAGAAATATCCGAATCAAATGTTTCGAGAACTACCAAAGCATCCAGATCGTATAGATTGCAATAATTAGCAACAACATTCCAATTTAAAGGAGTAGAAAATTTTCTTGTCCCGGTTCCTCTAAGATCAAGAGATTCGAGCAAAACTGCTTTGAAACGGGGTGAGTTATTTAATTGATTTTCCAGTCCATGAACACAATTCATCGAAGCATCGCGGTCAGCCATTATTGATTCTCCGGTAAAAATTCCTTCAAGAATATTTCCAAAAGTTGATCCTTTTTCTGGTAAAGAGCGATTTATAATCCCTACTTTTTTAATATCCTGCGGAACATCAATGATTCCCGGAACTAATACCTGCATCGAAACAGAAGAAGTTTTGCACGAAGAACTAAATAGTATCACAACCGCAAAACCAAGCACGAGTATTAAATTTATTTTCTTTTTCATTTTGATATTTTTTATATTTCTAATTTCAGTTACAAATAAGCCACAGATTCACAGATTATTTTTTTAAGATTTTTGAAATCCTGATTAATTTACAAAACACACTTATTTTAAATTTTAAATTTTCTTTCTTAACGCATAATAAAACACTTCAACCGGATGAAGTGCTTTTCGACCTGTGCCATCCATAATTTGTTCGCGGCACGATGTTCCCGGAGCTGCAATTATTGTACCGGATTCTGCTTTTCTAACTTCAGGAAATAAAACCAATTCTCCAATTTTCATCGAAATATCATAATGCTCTTTTTCGTATCCAAAGGCTCCCGCCATTCCGCAACACCCTGATTTTATTTCTTCTACCATATAATTTTCCGGTAATGAAAGCATTTCTTTTGTCGGACCAGTTGATGCCAGAGATTTCTGATGGCAGTGCCCGTGTAATTTAATAAATTGTTTTTTATCAGTAAATTGTTCTTTTGTAATATTTCCCTTTTTAATTTCAGCAACAATAAATTCATCAATCATAAAACAAGACTTGGCTAATATTTTCGCATCATTTCTGCACTCTTTATCAACAAGTTCGATATACTCATCTCTAAAAGCAAGTATTCCCGAAGGTTCAATTCCGACAAGGGGAGTTTCCTCAGATATTACATCTTTCAGTAATTTGACATTTTTATTTGCAATCTTTTTCGCACTTCGAATCAATCCTTTTGATAAAAATGTTCTTCCGCTTAAAGTGTGCTTTGGAATCTCTACATTATAACCAAGGCTTCGTAATAATTTCACGGCAGTAATTCCAATCTTCACATCATTATAATTAGTAAACTCATCAGCAAAAAGATACAACTTAGATTTTGGATTTGCCACTTCACCATTTTTCCTGAGATTTTTTTTCATCCATCTACGCAAAGTAGTTTTATATAAAAGCGGCATACTCCGTTGTGGAGCAAAGCCAAGAATTCTTTTAACCATCCCCGAAAAAATCTTATTCTTCATAAAAAAGTTATAAATCCACGGCACAAGCGAACCCAATTTATTAAACATTGTGATATGAGCAATTGCCCGTGTCCTTAGCGGGATGGTGTTGGCATCGTAATAATGCTGCATAAATTCAGCTTTGTATTTTGTAATATCAACACTTGAGGGACACTCGGATTTACAAGCTTTGCACGAAAGGCAAAGATCAAGAATATCATATACCTCCTTTTGGTTGAAAGGATTTGTGTTATCCGGGTTAGTAAGAAATTCGCGAAGAATATTTGCCCTTGCCCGTGTCGAATTATTCTCATCTTTAGTAGCCATATAACTGGGGCACATTGTTCCGCCTATTATTTCCGATTTTCGACAATCGCCTGAACCAGTACATTTTTCGATAGCCCGCATATAACCACCATCTTTAGAGAAATCAAAAACCGTCTCAAATTCTCGTGTCTGCTGTCCCGGTTTGTACCGCAGAAAAGTATTCATTTGTGGAGTATCAACTATTTTTCCGGGGTTAATAATATTTTCCGGATCCCATGTCTTTTTGATTTCTTTTATCAGATTGTAGTTTTTTTCACCAATCATTAAAGGAATAAATTCACCGCGCAATCTTCCATCACCATGTTCACCACTTAGTGAACCATTATATTTTTTAACAAGATGAGCTGTTTCCAAAGCAATTGTATGAAAAAGTTCAACATCTTTCTCTTTCTTTAGATCGAGAACAGGTCGGAGGTGAAGCTCTCCGGTAGCAATATGAGCATAATAAACACAGCTTAAATTATACTTGTCGAGCATTTCCACAAATTCGTCAATATATTCAGGAAGAACTTTTGGATCAACTGCTGTATCCTCAACCACAGGAACAGGTTTAGCATCACCCGGAATATTTGAAAGCAAACCCAGTCCTGCTTTTCGCAAATCCCAGACTTTCGCAATATCCTCATCAATAATATGTGGAAAATGATATGCCAGCTTTTTATCCATCATTTCGGCAGTCATTTCCCGTATCTTCTTTTGGATATCCTCTTTATCATCGCTAACAAATTCCACAATAAGAATTGCAGCCGGATCACCATTAATAAAAAACCTGTGCTTTTTGTATTCTAAATGTTCTTTGGTGCAATCCAAAATTGCTTTATCCATCAACTCTACAGAAGACGGATTATGTTTTAGTGCCACCAGATTTCCTTTAAGTGCATCTTTTAGTGTTTTGGTATGAACACAAACAAGCACTTTTTCTTTTGGCGGCAATGGAACTAAACTCAATTTTATTTCGGTAATAAAAGCCAGTGTTCCTTCTGATCCGGCAATTAATTTACTGAAATTAAATTTCTCATTATTCTTCGAAAAAATCTCAGTTTCTAATAAAAGATCAATCGCATAACCTGTATTTCTTCTTTTAATTGATTTATCAGGAAATTCCTTTCTAATGCTTTTTTGATTTTCCTTGTCGGAAAGAATTTCAAAAATATTTCTGTAAATATCACCCTCAAGATTTTTTAGTTTGCATTTTTCTTGAAACTCATCTCTCGACAATTCGCAAAATTCCACTTCAGAGCCATCACTTAAAATTGCCTTTACCGAAAGGGTGTGATCACGCGTACTTCCGTAAATAATTGAATGAGCACCGCAGGAATTATTTCCAAGCATCCCTCCTATCATACATCTGTTTGATGTTGAAGTTTCCGGACCAAAAAACAGATTTTTTGGAGCAAGCATTTTATTCAATTCATCGAGAATAACTCCGGGCTGCACTCTCACCCAGCTTTCCTTTTCGTTAACCTCAATAACTCCGGTCATATATTTTGAAACATCAACAATTATTCCCCCACCAACAACCTGTCCGGCAAGCGAAGTTCCGGCAGCACGTGGAATAAGTGAAATTTTATTCTCCCTTGCAAAGGAAATTATCTTTTTGATATCAGATTTATCTTTCGGTCGGATAATGGCAAGAGGCACTTCACGATAAGCTGAGGCATCAGTTGCATATATCAGTCGCGAACTTTTATCAGTGAAAATATCTCCTTTTATCTCTCTCTCAAATATCTGGATTTTATAAATTATTTCAGGAATATCTAATTTCATTTAATATGATTTTTTAGATTTTACAAAGATTACAAAGTTATTATTATTTTGGATTTGTGTATAAATAAAGATCCTGTAAAACAAATAAAATAGTACACTGATTTTTATGATCTTTATGATTTCTTTGTTTTTCTTTGAAAAAAATATAAATTTAAAAATCATTCAATCAAGAATATACATTCATTATTCTAAAAATATATTTAAATAATTATAAAATAATTTGGAAGTTAGTTAATATTAACTAACTTTGCCGAAAATTAATCAATAAAATTATTTTGATTATGTTTTTTGATTATTAAAAACAATAAAGAAATGCAAACAGAAAGACAAACGCAAATCGTTGAAGCTGCCTTGGATATAATTACCAATAAAGGCATACAAGGCCTTACAATGAAAAACATAGCTAAAAAAATCAGCATTTCAGAGCCGGCAATTTACAGGCATTTTGAAAGCAAAATAGATATTCTGCTGAGTATTCTTAATAATTTCAAGGAGATGGCAAATATGCTTTCCGAATTAATGGAAACATTTGAAGATTCTGCAACAGAAAAAATCAGGTTTATGTTTGCAAAAATGCTTGATATATTTTCAGAAACCCCTTCAATGGTTTCAGTTATTTTTTCAGAAGAAATCTTTAAAAACGAAGAAATCTTAAAATTAAAAATAGTAGAGATTTTAAATCTACATACTCAAATGATTGAAGATATTATCTCAAAAGGACAACAAGATAAAAATGTAAGAGAAGATATTGATAAAAAAAGTCTTGCTTTAATAGCAATGGGTTCATTTAGGCTTTTAGTAAAAAAATGGGATATGAATAATCACGATTTTGATTTAAAAACAGAAGGTAATAAACTGATAACAGTATTAAATAAAATTTTAGAAACACAAAATTAACAATTATGAAGATTACATGGATAACAATTTTATTATTAGGATTTTTCTTTTTGCAAATTTTGCCTAAAGAAGCAAATGCTTGCGAAATTGAGTTTGAAATAATAAAAGGGGGAAAAGACACTTACCAAACCGGTGATACATTAGTAGTAAAAGTAAATGTTATTTTAACCCATAGATCATGTCCCATTGCAATTAAAAAGACACAATTTAAAACCAATGGATTAAAAGTTATTAAATCAACATCGTGGAAACAATTGACAAGCATGGAATATGAACGAAAACTTTTAATTGTAGTCGGCAAACCAAAGAAAGGCAAACTGATGATCAACGCAACACGAACATGTGATAAAGACGGTGGGTTTGGTTCTATGAAATTGGAATCTGCCATAAACTAAAATACCATTATGAACATAAGATATTATATACATATTTTAAAATTGGCAAGTGTAGTTTTCTATTTATTGCTTTCCTCTCTTGTTTTTTCTCAAGATGATGAATTTAGTGATTTTGAAGAACAATCTACTTTTCAAAATGTGAGGCAAGATTCGATACAAACTGATGAGTTTAGCGAAACAGATGAATTTTCGGAGTTTGAAGAAACAGACGGAGAATTTGAGGATTTTAACAAAGAATCACCAAAAGAAAATATAAGTTATACGAGAATGTGGTGGTCTATTGCTATTTTGCTTTTTACAATACTTGCCGGAATACTTGTAAGATTTAAAGCTACTCGCAAACTCAGACCAATATTTTTAATTGTATCAATCATCATTCTTGGATTTTATCGAGGAGGATGTCCGGGACCGGTTTCAAGTATTCAAAATACCTTTTTATTTGGGATGGGTTTTGAAATACGTTGGCAACCAATAATTCTATTTCTTGGACTAATACCTGTAACATATATTTTCGGGAAAGTGTTTTGTGGTTGGATATGCCACCTTGGAGCTTTACAAGAAATTTTAAATATCGGGAAAATAAAAATCTTTCAATCCGAAAAAGCTCAAAAAGTAATGCGAATAATAAGAATTGTTATTCTTGTTGGTTTACTTGCACAGTTAACTTTCACCCACGCAATTTTATGGAATAAGATTGGACCATTTAAAGTAGCTTATAATCTGTTTTCGGCAAATCTAACAGGATATATTTTGCTTGGAATCTTAATCTTTAGTTCAATATTTATTCATCGCCCGTTTTGCAAAACAGTTTGTCCGGTAGGTCTTACACTTGGGTGGATTACAAAAATTCCGGGAGCTTCAATACTTGGAATAAATGATTCGTGTGCAGGGTGTAAAACATGCAGCACATCATGCCAAATAAATGCCATTACCCGAGACGGAAAGCAAAGTAAATTAGACAATCAGGAATGTATAATGTGTGGCGAGTGCATGGACGACTGTAAAATCAAAAGTATATCAACAAAACAAAAAGGAAAAAATCATCATGCAAAAATTATTCTTAAAGGGATTAAGACTATCGATATTAATTAGTGTCGTAATTATTATTTCTAATAGTGCAAATGCACAAATGGAATGCAGAAGTATGTTAGGTGCACATTTGACACCTTTTAAAAAAGATATTCCAATACTCTGGGCGATAGAAGGTACAATGGCTCCGGGCATAATGACAAGTCCTTACGCCAATATAGACAATGCTAAACTTAATGGGGGAATGTTGCTGGGTGCTCTTGATTTCACCTTCCTGAACAAGCACAATTTTTATATTGAAGGAGGTTATAAAAACTGGAAAAATTCAGAATTAGTTGATGATAACAGCAAAAGTCGCAATTTAGGTTTAAGACAAATTTTTTATTCAATTACGCATAATACAATAAAAGTAAAAATTGGATTACACGAAACTAAGTTGGGCAATTTTTATCTAATTGATGAACGGATATTAGGTGCGAGTGTTGATAAAGAAATCGGTGCTTTTACTCTTAACTTAAGAGGTGGCACAGTAATGAAAAACTTTGCACGCATGGGACAATTTTGTAGCAATCGCCATTTATATGGAATTCTTAATTCTGATTATACTGAAAATATTGGCAAGAAACCCGGAGAAACAAATCTCGCCGGCATTGTTGTCAACTGGAATCCAAACTTTAAGAAAGAAGATAAAAACTCCAAAATAGACAAAGAGTTTAGTAATACTGACGAGTTTAATGAATTTGGTAGTAGCGATGATTTTTCAGATGTACAGGAATCTTCATCAAAACAGAAATTTAAAATATCAAATATTGCATTTATTCTGCACAATGAATTTGGATCAATAATTCATGATAATAAAATATATACCGGATCATTGATTGACATTGAACTTCCTTATAATTTCTCTTTTCAAACCGGAGGTATTTATCAAAACATGAAAGACAATAATACAATTGTTTTTATTGCCGCTCTAAGCAAAAATCTTGGATGGAACAATGGCTCGAACACAACAATAAAAGGAGCTTTTATTGGAAAAGCAAATATTGATACAGATGCAAAATTTCAACCACTTTTCAGTAACCTTTTTTTAGGTGAAATAATGCGTTTGGATGCAATTGATTTCCCATTATGGCAATCAGAAGTTAAACATAATTTCACGGGAAAACTAAAATTTCATATAGCACTAAAAGCAGTTGGTCAAATTGAAGACTCCAAAACAAACGAGCAAGATTTAGAACTTGGAATAAAAACATTTAACAATCATCTAAAGTTAACTGCAATATTTAGCCGTGTAGAAACTTTAGCATTCCCTGATGATTTATACATGGCAAAAATGGAAATGAGAGTAGCATTTTAAAAATATATAAATAGAAAAAAATGGAAAAATTATTAAAAAAACTTTTAAAAGCACCCTGGATTATTATTACTGTAACTATTATTATTAGTGCCCTGTTTTTCATGCAAATGAAACAAAATTCACGGATGGAAACCGACCTTGACAAATACATGCCACAAGACCATCCGGCATTTGTTTACAGCGATAAAGCTGAAGAATGGTTTGGAATTAATGATGGAATAATTGTAGCCATTGAAAACCGGAAAGGGATTTTTAATTCTGCAACTTTGGATACATTAAAACAGCTTACTAAAAGATTGCAGAAAATGGACGAAATTGAAAAAGCTGATGTAACATCCTTATATACTGCTGATAATATTATTGGTACTGAAGATGGTATGGATGTTAAAGCTTTTTATAAACGTGTACCTAAATCTGATGAAAAATTAAATAAACTAAAACACAATGTTGAAAATAATGAAATGACTTTTGGTCGTTTAGTTTCTTATGATGAAACGGTAACAGTGATAATTGCAGAAATAAGGGACGATATATTTACTCAGGAATTTTATTATGAGATACTCAATTTGGCTGCTTCTTACGAAACAGAAGATATTAAAATTCATGTTGCAGGAAGACCAATTGTAGAAGGTACAATGGCATTACTTGGTCCGGCAGACATGAAAAAGATGGTACCTATTGTATTGCTCGTTATTACTTTGGTTTTATTTTTTATGCTTAGAAGTGTAAAAAGCACCATACTCACAATGTTAGTTGTTTTTTTAAGTGTTCTATGGGTATTTGGATTGATGGCTCTAATTGGTGTTC
>JAIORY010000387.1 GCA_021107915.1 Bacteroidales bacterium
TTATGCTTTTGACAAAATTCGTAAACCTCTTTTGCATTATCCATTGATACAGGTTGACCTCCGGCAAGATTCACACTTAATTCAAAACTGATATAAGGAATACAACCTTCACCATGCTCATCAATAATAGCCTGAACTTTTTTAAGATCAATATTCCCTTTCCAGATAAATGTTGATTGAGGGTCGTGAGCTTCGTCAACAATAACATCAACGAAAGTTCCACCGGCCATCTCCTGATGTAATTTTGTAGTTGTGAAATACATATTTCCCGGAACAAATCCATCCCTGATCAAACATTGCGACATAATATGTTCACCTGCCCTGCCCTGATGAGCAGGAACAATATATTTATATCCGGTAATATCTTTTAGAGTTTCTACAAAGTCGAAATAATCCTTGCTGGAAGCCTGTGTTTCACCACCTTCATTGTATTTTGACCATTGTTCTACACTTTGTGCAGTTGTGCCGGAATCTGTTAAAAAGTCAACTGTAATATCTTTTGAAGGAAGAAGGAAAGTGTTATAGCCTACTTCTTTAATAATTTTTTTGCGTTCTTCAATGGTGTCAACACCAACATACTCAATTGTTGTAATAACATGTGGTTCGCAATCAAAGTTGTAGCCTGAAACTTCAGGAACACTCCACTCAAATTGTGCTTCATCATTCCAGTCAGGGTTGTTAATCAATTTAAGCCCTTGTATTTTATCTTTATCAGAATAAATTTCATTTAATGCCTCGGCAATTTGTGATAATTGATTTTTATTGAAAGCAAGTCGTGGAATCTGAAGTGGAATAATATTGCAATCAGTAAATTGTCCGTCAAGGAAAATTCTTACACCTGATTTTAAATATAATAATGCAGCGAGAGTGTTAGTTTGATTTTCTTTTATATGAGGAAAAAACTCATCAGCTTTAATATAAATTCCATCACTACCAAGGTAATAAGGAATTCCTTTTAAAAGTGAAGCAAAATCTTTTATTTGTTGAGTAATCCAGTTTGCCTGATTTTCGAAAATCATTTCTTTAATTCCGCGAGCGAAAATTTCCATAGTTCTGCCTGCCATTCCACCATAAGTATGCAAACCTTCATAAACTACAACTTCGTTCATATATTTTTCATATATTTTATAAGTGTTTGTAGCGATAAGTCCACCTGTATTGCAACGTGGATCCTGAGCTGCATCAAGAACACAAACATCAGTTACATCAGAAATTTTCTTTATGATTTCTGCAAGTTTCATGTTTGCATATTCCGATACGTTTTCACGGATGTAATTAGCGTTTTCAACAATTCGTGAAAAGTTAACAATCAAAGGAACTTTGTTTGCAAGGCAAACTTTATGTGCTTCTTCAAGATTTGCTAACGAAACCGGTTTGTATCCGCTTTTATATAATTCGATATAAACATAAGGAACATTGGCTTTGCCGGCAAGTTTGTTGCTCAGTTCAGCAATATTAATATTTCCTGAAAACAAAGAATCATTTTCCATTATTACTTCAACGGAAGCCGATTTGTCTTTTGTCAATAATTCAGGAAGTCTTGAATTTGAATAAATCACATCATCTTTTTTAACCATAGTAGTGGTTATCAATTTATGTGATCCTTTTAAGTTGTGAGTTGGACAAACGTAATCAAATCCAAAGGTTTCTTTTACTATTTGCACTAAATGCTCAAAGTTTCGACTACCTGCATAGGTTTCGTCTCCTATATATAGTCCCGAAAGTTGATCCTGACTCATGGCACTTGTACCCTGACTTGTCATATCAAATGTAACATCATTGGAATGAATTCTAAATGTATTGAAAGAAGAATTTTTTAACACATCCAATCTTTTCTCTAAAGTTGTAAATACAACTTTTCTAATCGTTTTAATTTTATGTGGTTCTGATATCATAAATTATAGTTTATATATTTTTTGAAATTTTTCGCAAATTTATCAAAAATTTTGGAGATTTCCGAAATATGTGTTAATGATTTTTTTAATACAGAATTTTATTAAAATATAATATTCCCTAAGCCAGATAAACTGGAAATCACAAAAAACAAATTTCAAATAAATTCCAATTTCTAAAATTCAAATTCCAAACTTGATGCTAAGTGCAAACAAGTTTGCCTTTCTCGAAACGACTATGTGTAGGTTGTAAGGTTTGGAATTTCGTATATTGAATTTTGGGATTTATTTGTTTTTTGATGCTTGTCATTTGTTATTTTCAGTCAAAAAACAACACGAATAATAAAATTATGATACTAAACAGGATGATGTTTACTGAATTTTTCCAAACGATATTTCAGATCAGGGAATTGATCCTGATGAACTAAAGAAACACATGCTCTTAATCCCTCTTTTCTAGTGCTTCCGGTAATTGCAAGAGATATTCCGCTAATACCATAATATAAAAGTTCTTCGACTAATTCTTTGCCTAAAAATCCGGGGTACGAAAAAGTGAAATAGAAACCATCAGCAATAGGATTATCTTCGTCTTTATCGTAAACTATTTTGAAGCCATTATCGGTAAATAGCTTTTTCATAATTTTGGCTCTTTCAGCGTATTCCAATACATCTTCCCTGTAATTATATTTTTTATCATTAACAGCTTTAAATATTGCAGAAATAGCATATTGAGGCGAGTGAGATGTTCCGGCATTGATAGAATAAAGTGATCCATAAATTAATGCCTGACCGAAAACATCAGAGTTATAATTTTGTTTTAATACAGGAGAAACGGTATTAAAAACTTTATCGGAAACAATTGCTGCACCTAACCGCTGACCGGCATAGCTAAATGCTTTGGAAGAAGAAATCAATAAAATATAATTATCAGTATATTGAGCTACTGTTGGTTGGTAAGGTGGTTCGCCAGGTATTGAATAATTTTTTCGGAAATCCATGCCAAAATAAGCAAGGTCTTCCATTACTATCACATTGTATTTATTGGCTAATTCGCCGATTATTTTTAATTCTTTTTCAGTAAAACATATCCATGAAGGATTATTTGGGTTTGAATACAAAATGGAGGTAATATTGCCTTCTTTAAAATACGATTCCAGTTTATCTTTTAATTTTTCACCACGGTAATCGTAAATGTCAAAACCATCAAAATCAAGATTTAGAGCTTTTAGTTGCTGTTTATGAAGTGGGAATCCAGGGTCGATAAACAGATGCTTGTATGGTTTCTCTGTCATATTTCCGAGAGTCATAAATACAGCAAAACTTGCCGAAGTAGAACCAACTGTTGGAATACATCCGTCTCTGTGAACATCAATATTTAAAAACAACTTTGCAAATCGCTGCACTTCATTTTTAAATTCAGGAGTACCTTCAATATTAACATATTTTGAAGCAACTCCCCTTTTCAGGGCTTCTATTTCGGCATCCACACCAATTTTAACAGCATTCAATCCGGGAATACCCATTTCCATGCGAATATATTTTTCACCGGTTTCTTCTTCAACCTGATTAACTACTTTTAATAATTCTCTAATTGAAGCTTTTCCAATATGATGGAGTTTGCTCTCTCTGACTTTTCTGCTTACAACTTCTTGATTTATAGGTGTATTTTTTATATCCATTTTTTTAACAAATATTTATATAATGAACTTCAAAAATAACAATTTCCTTTAAAAAACAAAGAGGTTTGCTGATTTATTTAATGGAACACGGATGACGCTGATAAGATAGATTTTCGCAGATAATATTAACCGTGTTTTTAGACCTTATAGAAATTAGAAAATATTTACTAATTATGAAATTCTGATTATTTTAGTCCGGCATCTTTTAGAATACTGCTTAAAGTTCCTTTTGGAATATCTTTGCTATGAATAGGAACAACAATTATTACATTTCCTGTTTTTTTGAAAATAGCATGACTACCTGATTGTCTAATAAAAATAAATCCATTTTTTTCCAATATTTTTATTAACTCACGTGGCTTCATGAAGTTAATTCTAAAGATTTTTTTACAATCTGTTCTTCCATTAAAGTTTCCAAATAAAGTCTAATAGCATCTTTTAAATACTCAACTGATTCTTTAATAGTTTTACCATGTGAATGACAACCGGGTAATTCGGGACACCAAATATGATATTCTTTACCGTCTTTTTCTATTTCAAAACTTAATTTTTCCATCACATTAAACCATAAGTACGTATTATTATTATAATTTTTTTTATATTATCCAGTATTTCAACAAAAATACAAATTTTCAACAAAAATACAAATTTTTAGTCAGTATTATTTTTCAATTCTAATTCTAGCGTCCACAGCATTTAAACTGTCTTTTGTGCCAATTAAGGGATTAATATCCATTTCAAATATTTCGGGAGCAACGGTAACCAAGGCAGCAACACGTGTAATTGCCTCTGCAAAAAGTTCTTCGTTAACCGGATCCTGATTTCTTGCACCTTGAATAATTTTATATCCTTTAAGATTTTGTATCATTTTATGAGCTTCCTCTTTTGTTAATGGAGCAAGAGACGTATTTACATCTTTCAAAATTTCTACAAAAATACCTCCAAGTCCACAAAGAACCATGTGACCAAATTTATATTCACGTTTTGCACCGATAAATACTTCAGTACCAAACAGCATAGGATACATCAATACTGCATAAGTATCTTTTATTTTCATCAGGCGGTTAAATTCCTTTTCAACGGTTTTTTTGTCTTTTACATTTAATACAACACCGCCAACATCGGATTTATGAACAGGTCCAACAACTTTCATTACAAGAGGAAATCCTTCTTGTTTAGCAAAATTTATAGCTTCGTTTTTTGTTTTGGCAACTATCTCTTTTGTTCTGCCAATTCCTACAGCATCGAGTAATACTTGAATACCGGATGGTGAAAGATAGCCATTCGGAGCATTATCAATAATCTCCCTGATTTTCTTTTTGTCAATATCAGGTAATTGAATTTTCTCAGGATTAGGAGCAGGAGTATAATAAACTTTTGAAAGCATATTTCCTAACATTACTTCATCCGGAAAGTTTATTCTTCCTTTTGACAGAAATTCATCAACTTCTTCTTTTGCAGTTAGTGTAGATGGCAAAACAGGAAAAATTGGTTTTTTTGCTGTTTTCATTTTTTCATCCAGAATTTCATAGACATCAAAAATTCTGATCAGCCCGGGAGTTCCAAAAATTACAACCATTCCATCAATATCATCAAATTTATTATCCACATAATCAATGATTATTCCAAGTTGTTCTGCTGTTCCGGTAGCAAGAAAATCAATAGGGTTTCCAATGGTGGAACCCGGATAAAGTTTTTCTAATAATTCATCAGCTTCTGCACCTTTTATATGAGGTACTTTTAATCCGCCTTTTGAAAGAGCATCGGTATGCATAACAGCCGGACCTCCGGCATGAGTGATAACTGCAATGTTTTTACCTTTTAATTTTTTATGAGCAAATATTGCACCGGCAGTAATTAATTCCTCGCGACTGTTGCATCTTACAATGCCGGCTTTTTGAAAAAGAGATTCAACGGCTAAATCAGGACTGGCAAGTGCTCCTGTGTGCGATGATGCTGCCCTGCTGCCTGCTTCGGATGAACCTGATTTTACTGCAGCTATTTTACATCCTTTTCTAATTAAAGAAGATGCATGTTTGAGAAGCATCTGAGGTTTGTCAATGTTTTCAATATATAAGAGATATGAATCAGGGCTGTTTTTTAAATCATAACTTTCGTCCATGTGTTTTATAAATTCTTCAACACCAAGCTGAGCACTATTGCCAACAGAATAAACTCCTGAAAAAGTAAGTCCTTTTGGAATTCCGGCTTCAAGAATAAAACAGGCAGTTGCACCTGAGCCTGATATCAGACAACATCCTTTCTGTTCTAACTTTGGAATTGGTAAAGTAAATACTCCATTATAATTTGAGTTAAGAATACCAACACAGTTTGGACCCACTAAAGAACCATTCACATTATTTATGGAATCAACAATTTCATCTTCCAAAATTTTACCTTCGGAATTATTCATTTCATTGAAACCGGCAGATAAAATAATAAAAGCTTTTGTGTTTTTAAATTGTGTGAGGAGTTCAACTGTGGCAGGAATAAATTGTGCGGCAATAGCAATAATTGCAAGATCAACATAAGGAAGATCAGCCGGCGATTTAAAGCATTTGATACCTTGTACTAAATCCTCTTTTGGATTGGTAACATAAAGCTCTCCTTTGAAATTTCCGTCAATAAGATTTTTTAATACTTTTCCACCCGGCTTGTAAATATCATTTGAACCCCCAACAACAACAATACTACGAGGATTAATAAGTTCTTTTGTGATCATTTAAGATGATTAAATTTTTTATCAAAATATGTAGCAAAAGTATGAAAATTATAATAAAAAATATAATCCGAAATTAAAAATTAGACTCACAAATAAGAAGAATAAAAAAAAACGCCGACTGATTTAAGTCTCGGCGTTTTTGTGATCCAGACAGGATTCGAACCTGTGACCCGCAGCTTAGAAGGCTGCTGCTCTATCCAGCTGAGCTACTGGACCGGTTATTTATAAAGCGGTGCAAAATTAATGTTATTTTTTCAAATCGCAATAAAAATTTTAATTAAATATCTCATTTGTTTTGACTTTTATCTATTTGCTTAAAATGTTTGCATTTAGTCTCTAATACTATTATTAAACTATATTTTGCTTCTAATATAACAACCACTATAACAGGTAAATAATTACGGATAATAAATTATTATTAAAAAAAATCTTAAATAATTTGGAAAAGTGTTGTACAATGTTGTACATTTACAAATTGAATTTAAAATAAGGAATGGATTTTTTTGAAGGAATAACAACAGAAGCACAACTGAAACTTAATTACAGAAGGTTGGCATTGATGCACCATCCCGACAAGGGAGGGAATATCGAAATTATGAAATTGATAAACAAAGAATATAATCAAATTAAAAAGCTTTTTTTGCTTAAAAAAAATCCATTATTTTCTCTTGAAATAGGGGATACTGTTTTTGTAAATGGTACTGAATGTGTTGTAACAGTTGTATCGGATAGTAATTTTATAGCACGTGCCAAAGGAAGAACAAGAAAAGCTCTTTTTGATAAAAATACAGGATTAGGTGTTTATAATCAAAAATATAAAGCCTACGTTTGGTAACCAATTATGTCTAATAAAGAAAGAAAAATACATACCGGTTTCAGGCTGTCAAAGCAAAATCTTAAATGCGTTGAAGATATGGGTGATTCACTTGGGTTGAATAATACCAATGTAGTTGATATGATACTTACCATTATTAGAAAAGACAAATCCCTGTTTGTAAAACTTATTCAAAATGCTTTGATGGAGAAATTATAGAATGAATAATTTAATTTTTACATTTAGTAGCATCGTATATAATTTATAACTTGAACTACCACTAATTTTAAATTTCTAATTATTGAATCTTTTATAATAATATTTCGTATATTTGTAATAATAATCACCTACAAATAATAAATCCTAATTAATTATAACAGAGAACGATAACAATATGGATTTTTGGAAAGCAGATATTTCGGGTTTGGATAAGAAAAAAAAGAAGGCTCAAATATTGCTCGAAGGTAATCTGACAATTGAAAATGTAGAAGATATCAGTTTGAGGATTTTACCTGCAATTAATAAAAATAAAAAAATTATTTTAAAAATTGATAATGTTGAAAATATTGATATTTCAGTTTTGCAATTTTTATATTCGTTGTATAATTTTCAAAGTGAATTAAATACAGAAATTAGTATTGAACTTAAATTAAACACCGATCTTACATTACTAATGAAGAATGCGGGATTTGAAAATATATTTAAAAAAAATTAAAATTATGTCAAAAGTTGTTTTAGTAGTTGATGATCTTGAAAGCATTCGTGAAATGATAGCTCATTTTCTTATTATTAATGGATATGAAGTTATCAAAGCTGATGATGGAACAGATGCTTTAAAATATACTGACGGCAGAGAAATAGATTTAATCCTAACCGATTTGCACATGCCAAAAATGAATGGTATTGAATTTATTAAAAGAGTTAGACAAATTGATAAATACAAGTATATTCCGATTATGTTTTTGACAACCGAAACACAAATGTCAATTAAAATGGAAGCTAAAAATGCAGGGGCTACAGGGTGGTTAGTAAAGCCTTTTAAGGAAGATAAATTAATAAATGTAATTAAAAAAGTACTTCGATAATGGATGATTTCGAAAAAAAATTCATTGAAGAAGCTAATGAGTTTATTGAAAATCTCGAAGAAACTCTTCTTTCATTAGAAAAAGATCCGATTAATATGGATCTTATTAATGAGGTATTTCGAATTATGCATTCGTTAAAAGGTACCGGTGCTATGTTTGGCTTTGATGCAATAAGCGATTTTACTCATCATCTCGAAAATCTTTATGATAAGGTGAGGGAAGGTGAAATTCAAATTTCAAAACCCATATTGAATGTAACACTAAAATCGGTTGATCAATTACAAATGCTTCTTGTTAAAAATCCGGGAAATGATGTTATAAAAGTGAGTGAGGAAATAATTGATGAAGTTAATGAGATTATTGAAAACTCTGATTCTTTAGAAAATATAACTCCCGAAATTTCAATCGAAAAAGAAAAAGAGAAACCTTTGGTAATAAAGAAAAACCAAAAAATTATTACAACTTATTTTATTCATTTTAAACCACATGAGAAAATTCTTAAAAACGGAACAAATCCTTTATATCTAATTGACGAATTAAATTCGATGGGTACATGCAAGGTTTTTCCTCGTTTAGAAAATGTGCCTTACATTGAAGATATTTCTTTAAAAAATTGTTATATATACTGGGATATTTTACTTGCATCTGATGGAAAATTAAACGAAATAAAAGATGTTTTTATTTTTGTTGAAGATGATTGTGATCTTGAAATTGTTGAGATTGCAGATGTTGACTTATTTAGAAATATGTCTTTTGTTGAAATGATTGAACAAAAAGACTATTATACAAATAAAATTGATATAGATGATATTAAGCAATTTGTAAATATAATAATTCAGGAAACTGATAAAAAAACACCTGAAGACATACCTGAAGTTCCTCTTAAAGAAATAATAGCACTTAACGAAAAAGAAAATAAACTTGAAGAAAAATCAAGTGAGAAAGAAGAAATATCAATAGATAATCAGCCTACAGTAAAAAGCAAAAATATTTCGACAATAAGAGTTAATTCTGAAAAGATTGATCAACTGATGAATATTGTGAGCGAACTAATTACCACACAAGCGCGATTACAATTGATATCTGATAATATTAAAAATGCTCAATTGGTAGCTGTTTCCGAAACTATTCAAAAAATGTCTCGTCAACTCAGAGACCTTGCTTTTGATATGAGTCTTATTCCGGTTAATTATATGTTTACACGTTTTAGGCGTCTTGTACGCGACCTTTCAAGTGAATTGAATAAAGAAGTGGAATTTGTTGTTGAAGGCGGCGAAACAGAACTTGATAAAAATATTATTGAACATCTCGTTGACCCCATTATGCATATTATACGCAATAGCATAGATCATGGAATAGAATCAAAAGAGCAAAGAAAAAAACTCGGAAAAATTGAAAAAGGGAAGATATGTCTAAAAGCCTATTATTCAGGTGTAAATGTATATATTAATATTGATGATGATGGGTCCGGCATTAATCTTGAAAAAATAAAGTCAAAGGCTGTTAAGTCGGGAATTATTAAGCAAAAAGCTGTTCTTTCGGAAAAAGATATTCTTGATCTTGTATTTATACCCGGAATTACTGCTTCCGATAAAATATCTAATATTTCGGGTAGAGGAGTAGGAATGGATGTTGTAAAACGTAAAATTGAAGAAATCAGGGGTGAAGTTGAAATTAGTTCAAAGGATAATGAAGGAACTTCGATAACAATAAAACTCCCACTTACATTATCTATTTTGGATGGAATGCTTGTAAAAGTTGATAAAACATTTTTTGTTATTCCATTATTGGCTATTGAAAAAATCTATAAGGTTGAAAAAAGTATAATTGATAATTCATTTAATAATATTATTGTTTTGGATAAAAAGCAAATACCTTTTCTTAATCTTAGGGATGAATTTAAAATTGATCAGAATTGTCCTGAAAGTATTCGTGTTGTTATAGTTAATTATGAAAATAACACTATGGGCATTATAGTTGATAATGTTACCGGCGAATATCAAGCTGTTATTAAACCTCTCGGACAAGCTCTGAAAAATAATGATATTTTTTTGGGAGCAACAATTCTTGGAGACGGAACGGTTGCCCTTGTGATGGACACAAACAAAATTATTAATAAATTTACAAATTATAAATAAAGAGGAAAACTATGAATGAACAATCTTCTACAAATAAAGTTTCTTATCTGACATTTAAACTTGATAAAGAATTTTTTTCGGCAGATGTTAAATATGTATTGGAAATTCTTGAGCTTCCTGAAATAACAAAGGTTCCTCAATCGCCAAAATATATGCGAGGTGTGATAAACTTGCGGGGAAGCGTGTTGCCGGTGATTGATACTCGCTTAAAATTTGGTTTGCCCGAAGTTGAATATTCAAAAAGTACATGTATAATTGTATTTGAATTTGAAAAAGACCATGAAACTGTAAACATTGGTGCTATTGTTGATTCAACGGAAAAAGTTATTGAAGTTGATTCCGGTAATATTTTGCCGACTCCCGGAATTGGTGAAAAATACAAAGCAGAATATATTACAGGAATAATTAATAAAGATGATATTTTTATTATGATTCTTGATGTTGATAAATTATTTTCAACTGAAGAAATTTCAATTATAAAAAATGACTAAAATGACAGAACACATGTGCATTTAATCATTTATGCATTAATAAATATATATATTCACAAATTTAATATTATATATAATGAAAGAAGAAAATAAAATAAAATTTGGTATTAGAAAAAAACTAATCACATATTTTCTAATTATGACATTGGTTCCTGTTTTAATTCTTGGAAGTATTTCTTATTTTATAACAAAAAACAGCCTTGAGAAAAGTACAAAAAATCATCTTAGTGACCTATCGAGGGATTTATCAAGAAAAATTTCTCATTTTATGGATACTCAGTATTCAAATATTTTAGCTATATCTCAGGCAGATATTTTTCAAACATTGGCTAAATCCAATCCAAATTGTTCCGATATTCAAAAGTATATTTGTAATGTTAAAGAAGTATTTCCTGTATTAGATGCAATTACAGTAATTGATGTAAATGGAGAAATAGTAGCTTGCTCACGCGAATCATTAATTGGTGATTCAAGATTTGAAAGAAAATGGTTTAAAGAAACACTTAAGCTTAATAAAGGAGAAATAAACACATTAGATGCTTATAAGGCTGAAACAGCCGAAGGGAAAATTGTAACAGGGTTTAATACAGTAATTTATGATAGTAAAAGCAGGAAGGTAATTGGTGTTTTGACTACTAAGACAAGTATGGAACATATTATTGAAAGAGTACAGAATTTAGATAAACGTACCGGAGGACAGAATCATGCTTATTTGCTTAATAATAAAGCTCAAATTATTGCGGGACCAAACAGAAATGATTTTTTATCTACATACAGGCTTTCCGAATATGATGTAGTTAAAAATTTGATGGAAGGTAAAACAGGATTGATTGAATATTCAAATGATAGAGATGAAAAGATATTAAGTTCGTATCATTCAATTGATGGAGAAGGTTTTTATGATGGTTGGGGCTGGGGTATTATCGTTAATCAATCGATTAAAGAGGCATATAAAGCTGCTTCTGATATAAGAGATGTAATTATTATTTTAATTATAGTCATTACTGTTTTAATAATTTTTATTTCGATTTTTATTTCAAAATCCTTTACTAATCCTATTGATAAAATAAAATATTATTTAATTCGATTAACAAAAGGTGATTTTTCGGAGACTGTTACAATTAATACAAGTGACGAAATAGGTGAGATTGCTTTTGCGGTAAATACTATGGTAGGAAAGATTAAGGAAGTTATTTCTACAATTAAAATGGTTTCCGAAAATATTGCAATTGCAGCTAATGAATTGAGTTCTACTTCACAGGAAATTTCTTCAGGAGCTTCTGAACAGGCTTCTTCTGCTGAGGAAATTTCTTCTTCTATGCAAGAGATGACTTCAAATATTGATCAAAATGCCGATAACTCTTGTGAAGCAGAAAAGATATCTAAAAAAGCTGCTGATGATGTTTCATTCGTAGAAAAGAAAAGCATCGAAAGCCAGGACAAAGTAAATTTGATAGCTGAAAAAATTTCAATAATAAGTGAAATTGCATTTCAAACAAATATACTTGCACTTAATGCAGCAGTTGAAGCAGCACGTGCCGGTGAACATGGAAAGGGTTTTGGTGTGGTAGCTACTGAAATTGGTAAACTTGCAGAAAGAAGCAAACTTGCTGCAATCGAAATTGAAGAATTTGCTACCAAAAGTGTTGCAGTTTCAGAGGAAGCCGGGAAGTTAATGCAGAATATTGCTCCCGATATTTTAAATTCATATAAAATGATTCAAGAAATTTATTCTGCAAGTACTGAACAAAAAATAGGCTCATCTCAGATAAATAGCGGTGTTCAGCAATTTAATGAAGTTACTCAGCAGAATGCTGCCGCTGCTGAGGAAATGGCTACTAGTTCCGAAGAAATGGCAAGTCAGGCAACTCATATGAAAGAGATAATATCTTTCTTTAACATTGGTGATGGTATTTCAAATGAAAATTTTGCCGAAAGAAAAAGAGTTGAAAATAAATCTTTGCCTGCCTATAAAGCTGCAACGAAAGTGAAATATAAAAAAAAATCCGGTGTAAATATTGATCTCGGTAGCGAAAAGGATGATTTAGATGGAGAATTTGAAAAGTTTTAATTTTCAAGTATCCAGGTTCAAGCATCCAGAATCAAGCATTAACAAAATGGCTAATATAAAAAATGACAAATTATCACGCGAAGACTTCTTTCGTTTAAGTAGTTATATTGAGGATAATTATGGAATTAAAATGCCTATATCAAAAATTATTATGCTACAAAGTCGTCTTACTAAAAGGATGCGTATTCTTAATATCCCTACTTACCACGAATATTGCAATTTTGTTTTTAGTAAAAATGGAATTGATGATGAAGTTTATAATATGATAGATGTTGTTTCGACAAATAAAACCGATTTTTTTAGAGAAAATTCCCATTTTGATTTACTAAAGGAATTTGTTTTACGTGAAGCGTTGGGAAATAGTAAATCAGGAATGTTAAACATCTGGAGTGCAGGATGTTCCAGTGGTGAGGAAGCTTATACACTTGCAATCGTTTTAAACGAATATAAAATGAATCATATTCCTTTTGATTTTTCAATTCTCGGAACCGATATCTCAAATCTAATTTTGCAAAAAGCACAAAAAGCTATTTATCCGATACAAAGAATTGATGATATAAGCCTTAATATTAAGAAAAAATATTTTCTTAAAAGCAAAGATAAGAACCTTAAAAAAGTACGAATTATTCCTGACCTAAGAACAAAAGTCAAGTTTATGAGACATAATCTTATGGATGAGAAATACAATATTGCAAGATATTTTGATCTTGTTTTTTGTCGAAATACTCTTATATATTTTGAACGGGAAATTCAGGAAGAAATAATTTTGAAAATATCTAATAAGATAAAGGAAGGAGGATACTTATTTGTAGGACATTCCGAATCATTATTAAATATGAATGTGCCTTTGAAAAGTGTTGATGCTTCTGTTTATAGAAAAATTTAAAGTTTCCGTATTTTGGATGTTTATTATTAAAGAATGAGAACAGTATTATGTATGCCGACCAGTGATTGAAGACTGGAAAATGATGAAGAAAGAAGGGAATAATAAATAATTAAAACCAACAAAATGAATAAAAATGAAATTAAAAAGTTATCGTTTTCAAAACTACAAAATATGGCAATTGACATTAGTGATGAAAACAATGGTCTTAAAAAGCAAATTATTATACTAAGCGAAAAACTTGATTCGGTGAATGAAAAATTAATGGATGCTGAGAAACTTAAATCACATTTTATTTCAAATATTACAAATGAAATTGTTAATCCGTTTGCTTCTATTCTTGGACTTTCTAAAAATATACTTTCACTAAAAGATGACAATTTGCAAAAAGCCGGAAAATTTGCAAATTTGATTTATTCCGAAGCTTTTAATCTTAACTTTCAATTGCGCAATATTTTTACTGCTGCAAAAATCGAATCAGGTGAAATTCAATCTGAAATATTAAATGTTGATATAAATCAGTTAACTAATAGCGTAATTGATGAGTTTGAATTTCTTTGTGATAAAAAGAATTTAAATATTGAGTTTGCACCACTAAAGAATGGTGCTAAGGATGAAACGATGTATTTTTCGACCGATCACGAAAAGTTAAATGTGATTATTTCAAATTTACTGAGTAATGCTGTTAAACATAGTAATAACAACAGTACAATCAAATTAACTTTAAATATAATTGATAATGAATTGATAATTATGATTGCTGATTTTGGTGGTGGAATGGGAAAAGATGAGTTAAATCATCTTTTCAATAGATTTAAAAAACTTAACCCAAATATTAACTCGTTAAATTACGGACATGGTTTAGGATTATCAATAACAAAAGCTTTGATTGATATACTTGATGGTAGAATAGAAGTTGTAAGTAAAAAAAATAAAGGAAGTGAATTTATTGTCAGTATTCCGGCAGGCAAAACAGTATCTATGGGTTTTGCTTCAAATGGAAATGAAATAATTTTTAGTGATGAAGATGAAGAAGAATTTTAGATATTAGATGCAAGAATTTAAAAAATATTATTTACTTCCCTCATCAATATTTGTGAGTGATAAACCATATCAGGTTACAACAATATTAGGGTCATGTGTAGCTGTTTGTTTGTGGGATAAAAAGTGTAACTTTGGTGGAATAAATCATTTTATGCTTCCATTATGGAATGGTGAGGGTCTTGCTTCTCCAAAATACGGAAATATTGCAATCGAAAGATTAGTTAATAAAATGAATAAACTTGGAAGTCAAAATGAAGATTTAGTAGCAAAAGTATTTGGTGGTGGAAATATTTTGATGAATAGTGAAAAACTATTTAATATTGGTGAAAGGAATATTTTTACAGCATTTAAATATCTAAAAACAATAAATATTCCAATCATTAGTGAAAGTACCGGAGGATACTTTGGTAGAAAAATTATTTTTAGTACCTTTACAGGACAGGTACGGCAAAAGTATATAAATAACGCAAGACAAAATAGCAAATGAAAAAATACAAAGTTCTTATTGTAGATGATTCTGCTCTTGTCAGGCAATCTCTTACGAAAGTAATGGAGATGGATCCTGAAATTGAGGTTATTGCTACTGCCTCTGATCCATATTATGCAGTTAAAAAAATTAAGGCGCAATTGCCCGATGTAATTGCACTTGACATTAATATGCCACGTATGGATGGTCTTACTTTTCTGAAAAAGATAATGGCACAATTTCCTATTCCTGTTGTAATTATTTCGAGTATAACAACTGAAGGCTCGGATGCTATTTTTGAAGCATTTGAGTATGGAGCAATAGAAGTAATAACTAAGCCAAAACTTAATACAAGAGAGTTTATTGAAGAATCAAAAATCCGAATTTGTGATGCAATTAAGTCTGCTGCTCACTCAAAAATTAATAGAAATATTGTTAAAGAAAAAAATACTAAAGAGAATAAAAAAGAATATTTTACTGCAAATATTGGAAAACAATCAAATAAAATTGTGGTGATGGGAGCTTCGGCAGGAGGCACAGAAGCAATTTATACGGTTTTAAAAGATTTGCCTGTAAATTTGCCGGGAATAGTAATAGTTCAGCACATGCCTAAAGAATTTACAGTTTCGTTTGCTAAAAGATTAAATGATTCATGCGCTTTAAATGTTAAAGAAGCAGGTAATGGAGATATAATTAAAACAGGCCATGCATATATTGCACCCGGTAATTTACATATTAGAGTTTTTAGAAAAAACGGTATGTATGCTATTGAAACATTTAATGGACCATTGATTAATCGTCATCGTCCTTCTGTAAATGTTTTGTTTCATTCGGCAGTTAAAGCAGAAAAAGATGTTACTGCGATATTATTAACAGGCATGGGAAATGATGGTGCTTATGGTTTAAAAGAAATTAGAGATGCCAGTGGTAATACTATTGCTCAAGATGAAAAATCTTGTGTAGTTTTTGGAATGCCGAAAGAAGCAATAAAATTAGGTGCTGCAAAAATTGTTCTTCCTTTGGAAAACATTGCTGCAGAAATTATGAAAATCAAAAGTTAAATAGTTTTTATAAATTATAATTATATGAAACTAAAAAAACAAATGGAATTACTAATAAATAAAACTCCAAAAATTCTTATTATAGATGATAATATTTCAGTAGTAGGGTTTATTTCTGAAATACTTGTTTCACATGGTGCAAAAGTTATGAGTGCTTTAGATGGGAAAAAAGGATTAGTAAAAGCAAAAGCAAATAATTTCGATCTTATTATTTTAGATGTGATGATGGAAGGATTAAATGGAATTGAAGTTTGCAAAAAATTAAAGAAAGATAATACTACCAATAATATACCTGTTATATTTATAACTGTGAGGGATGATGATAAAACAATTATTGAAGCATTTAATGCCGGTGGGGTTGACTATATAACAAAACCTATTAGAAAGCATGAGTTTTTGGCAAGAGTTCGAACTCATCTTAATTTGAAAGAAATAAATATGCAGCTTGTATTAGAGAAAGAAAAGGCTGTAGTTGCCAATAAATTTAAAGATTCTTTTTTGGCAAATATGTCTCACGAAATAAGAACTCCAATGAACTCAATCGTTGGATTTTCTGAATTGCTGCAAATGCCGGACATAAATAAACAAATGATTGATGATTACACAAAAATTATTATTAGCAATAGTGAGTATTTATTAAAAATATTGAACGATATTATTGAAATATCAAAAATTGATGCCGGAGCGGTAGAAATAGAATATATTAATTGTTCACCGAATAAGTTATTTAATGAGATTTTTGTTTCTTTTGAAAATCAAATTATTAGAATTGAAAAAACTAATCTTAAATTGATAATTGATATTCCCGATGAAAATGTAAATACAATTATATCTACTGATCCTACAAGATTACGACAGATAATCTCAAACTTAATAGGAAATGCAATTAAATTTACTGATAAAGGATATGTGAAATTTGGCTATAAAATAGTATCAGAAAATTCAGAACAACCAATGTTGAATATCTTTGTTGAAGATACAGGAGTAGGAATTGAAAAAAATAAAATAGAAAATATTTTTGATAGATTTGTTCAAGCCGATAAAACAATAAATCGTGATTTTGGCGGAGCAGGACTTGGGTTGTCAATTACACGTGGATTGATAAAATTACTTGGTGGAGGAATTCGTGTTGAATCAGAGTTTGGAAAGGGTACTGCTTTTTATATTAATCTCCCATTTGTTGAAAAAGAGAAAGAAAAAGAAAAAGCAATAGAAGAAAATAACAATAATGAACACCATTTTTGGAAAGGGAAAACAATACTAATTGCTGATGATGTAAAAATGGTTTGTGTGTTTTTAAAAACAATTTTAAAGTCAACACAAATAAAAATGCTTTTTGCAGAGGATGGTAATAAAACCCTTGAGATATATGAAAAACATAAAAATGAAATAGATTTGGTTTTATTAGATCTTATTATGCCTGGTTTGAATGGATTTGAAATAGCGAAAACTATCCGCCAACAAGACCGGAAATTGCCTATTATTGCGCAGACTGCTGTAGCTCTTTCAACCACAAGGAAACAGGCATTGGAAGCAGGATGTAATAAATGTATTTTTAAACCACTTAAAATAAATGAGCTATTTGATATATTGGAAGAGTATCTTGATAAATAAATACCTATTTTTTTAATATGATTTTATTGCATGTTTATTGAATAAATTATTTATATTTGAATTATTGAAATAATGATAAAATGAAAAAACGGCAAAAAATGTCAGAGGATAAAAAAGAATCAAAAATATTATTAGTTGATGATGTTCAGGTGAATTTGGATCAAATGAAGGATGCTTTGTTTCAAGCAGGAAATTATCAGATTGCTGTTGCTAAAAATGGAAAAACTGCTTTGGCAAAGGCAAAAGCAAATAAATTTGATCTTATTCTTCTTGACATAATTATGCCTGATATTGATGGATTTGAAGTTTGTGAAACACTAAAAAACTATCATTCAACAAAAAATGTTCCGGTAATCTTTCTTACTTCAAAAAATGACCCTGAAAGTATTAGTAAAGGATTTAGAATTGGTGCTGTTGATTATATTTCAAAACCATTTAGTTATGAAGAACTTCAAGCCAGAGTGAAATTACATTTGAGATTAAAACATACACAGGAAGAATTATTTAAAGCTAAAGTTATTGCTGAAGAAGCAGCTCATGCCAAATCTTTATTTTTGGCAAATATGTCGCATGAAATAAGAACCCCTATGAATGGGATTATTGGTATGATTGATATTTTAAAACAAACTCCTTTGAATAATAAACAAAAGGAATTTCTTGATATTGTGGATGTCTCAGGCGGGAATCTTCTTACTATAATTAATGATATACTTGATTTCTCGAAAATCGAATCCGGAAAAATTGAATTGGAAAAAATTGATTTTAGTGTTTCAAAAGAATTAAATGAAGTCTTAAAATTATTAGATTTAAAAGCACGTGAAAAGAGTCTCCCACTCAAACTTCAAATAAATTCAGATGTTCCTGAATTTATTAATGGTGATCCTGTTAGACTAAAACAAATAATCATTAACCTAATTAATAATGCTATTAAATTTACTAAAGAGGGTAGTGTTACTATCAGTGTTGAAGTTGATGAAATAATAAATAACAAAATTAAATTACTTTGTAAAGTAATTGATACAGGAATTGGAATTTCAGAAGAAGGAATGAATAAACTATTTAAATCATTTTCTCAGACTGATTCATCCACAACACGAAAATATGGCGGAACAGGCTTAGGGCTTGCAATATCAAAAAAACTTTCAAGATTAATGAATGGAAGTATTGGAGTTAAGAGTGAAGAGGGAAAAGGATCAACTTTCTGGTTCACAGCTGAATTTGAAACTATTATAGAAAAACAGAATACTAAAATTCCCGAATCTCATATAAATGTACAAGATAATAAAAAGCTTAAAGTGCTTTTGGCAGAAGACAATACTATAAATCAAAAGGTAGCAAGTTTTAATTTTAATAAAATCGGTCATCATGTTGATATTGCTGAAAATGGGGAAATTGCAGTTGAAAAATATCTAGAAAATGATTTTGATATGATTTTTATGGATATACAAATGCCTGTTATGGATGGTATTCAAGCGACCGAAAAGATTAGAAAAATTGAAAAAGAAAAAAATATTGAAAAGCAAATAGTAATCATTGCAATGACCGCAAATATTATGAAAGGTGACAAAGAAAAATACTTAGCTGTCGGAATGGACGGTTTTATTGGAAAACCTTTCAAACAGAATGAATTAATTTCTGTTATTGATAAATTTTCTTTTTAGATATTTTTTTATCGAAAATGAAAGATATTTTTGTATATTTGCATGTTTTAATAAGAAAAAAATAATCATTTAGTAATGCAGGATAAAAGCAAAATATTCGATTGGGTAGGCAAAACAATTTTGATTGCAGAGGATGTAGAAACAAGCAATCAGTATTTTAAAGCTGCTCTAACAAAGACTAATGCTAGTCTTCTTTGGGCTTTAAATGGAAAAGAAGCTGTTCAAATATTTAAAAAAAATAAAGTAGATTTGATTTTAATGGATATTCATATGCCTCAAATGAATGGTTTCGAAGCTACCAAAAAGATAAAGGAAATTGATAAAAGTGTTCCGATAATTATTCAAACTGCATATATTTTATCAGGTGAAGAAGAAAGAAGTTATGATGCTGGATGTGATGAGTTTAAAACTAAACCAATAAAATTCATTGATCTATTGACAATAGTAAATAAATATTTGAAATAACAAAAATTGAAAATATATTAGAATAAAAAATCCTCCAGATTTTTAAAATCTGGAGGATTTTTTAATTAAAATACGAGTA
>JAIORY010000104.1 GCA_021107915.1 Bacteroidales bacterium
CAAAAAGATCAGACCATTGCGTTCCATTCGATATATTTCCCCAAGTTGGTAATTCCAAAATATCTAATCCATTTCTCCAATCTGTGATAAGTCCATTTTGATCTTCGAGAGCATTATAGAGCAGTTCATACCTGTAGCATTGAGCAAATATTTCCGGTAAAGGAACATTGTAGATTGGAGTATTTGTAAGAACCTGCCAGTCAACTTCTGGATCAATCACCATAAATTGACCGTCATGATATTCCAAAATTGCAGAGGCACCATTGCCATCAGCCACCAATAAATGATGACAAAGTGTATTATCTCCAAACATATTATCGACAACATTATAACTGTTTGTGATTTCAATTGCTTCAGCTACGTTTGCAGCATGATCCAAAATTTCCCTAGCCCATCTCGTAATAAAGATCGTTTGTTTTGTGGTATCAATGTTAACATCCACCTCCTCAACGTAAGCTAATCCGGTTGCAACTCCCATCGAATTGAAACCATCTGCTGCAAAATATGGAGCACGTAGCAACAATAAACTTTGTGAGGTTGTGAGGTTATTAAAATTGGTACCAACCGGAAGCCCAAGGTCTGCCAATCTATTTAGGGCAATAGATTCATAGCAGCCGGGTGCGCTGTATTTTCCTACCAGGACATCTTGCTGAGGATTATCGAAATTTCTGCCAAAAAAGATGTTTTCAGGATCACCGATTCCGGAAAATAAGCTGCAACCAAAATTGTCAACTATTTGATTTTTTCCTCCCACATACAGATTATCAAGATAATCCAGGATATCCTCATAATCCCCTGAATAATTGATTGTATGAAAATCTCCAAGATGAGAAAAACTATTTATCGTTGCAAGTGTATCAACTTTATTTTGTAATAATACCTTAGTAATATCTGACGCAAATGATAAATTAAAACTGATTAAGAGTATGATTACTACCCATTTCTTTTTCATAATTTCTATTTTAATAGTTTATAATTATTTTTTCTATACCAAAAATAGTATCAACATTTCTCAACTGAACAATGTAAGTCCCTTTCTTCAGACCGGCTGTGCTTATATAAAAGCTGTTTTTCCCTGTTACTGATATTTCAATAGTTTTCTTAATCAAATTTCTTCCCATCATATCAGCGATGCTTACCTGATATTTTCCAACGAGGTCAGCAATAAATTTAACTTCAATTTTATTTAATGAAAGATTATAATAAACATGGAATGAATTATCAGGGTTATTGGAAAGTTTATCATTAACACCGGTATTCAAATCGTTTTTCCAGTAACTGATTTTATTTCCGGCACGGGCAGCACCAAGTACATCAATGTCATCACCATCCATATCAATGGCAAAAACCGACATTGTGGCTTCGTAGTTTTCTTCGATTATTAATTCATCGAAAGTAATTTGTGCCAGGCAGATTTGGGAAGTAAAAACAAGCCCAATAACTGCCCATAATTGAGTTTGAAATTTATATGCTTGTGTTTTCATAATTCGGGTTAAAAGTGAATTGTCTGATTTTTTCATTTTTTGTTTTTATTGATTAAATTTTATAACTTTCACTGTCTCTTTTGAATTAATTGAAACTAAATTACAAAAATAGATGCCGGGTTGTATTTCAGCCCCTTCATTATTTTTTCCATTCCAGGTATGTTCTCTGCTTTGATTTGATATAAGAATCTGTTTAACAATTTGCCCTTTAATATTTGTTATTTCAATCATTTGCTCTGAGCCGGGTAAAGTTCCTCTTACCGAAATCGTTGTGAATTCTGAAAAAGGGTTCGGGTAAACTTCCACACATATTTCCTGAAATAGTATTAGCTTTATAATAATCCCTGTAGTAAAATCTTGAAGTAACCGGGTTAGAGGCCCGCCATAAGCCCCCATATCATTTCTCAACTCTCCCTTAGATGGCCATAATGCCTGCCCCGGATTTCCCGGGTCTTCAATATCGTTATAAATTTCATCAGGGTTACCGGCATCAATACAAAGGGAGCCCGGCAATAGAATAAAAGTTGTATCGGCAAATTGCGGTAAAACATCAATATTCCCTTCTCCTGTATAACCACCTTCAATATCAGTATAGGTGATTTCGGCATTTCCCCCGTTATAAAGATAAACAGGGCCTCCTGATGATTGTGTATTTCCCCAGATAATATTATTTCGTGCAGTAAGCTGTGTTGACCATAAATACATTGCTCCGCCTTTCAATTCCGATTCGTTATCAACAATAGTATTGTTTTCAATAATGACAGGATCCACACCATTACCAATTGTCCAGAACCCACCTCCACCATAATCTTGTCCACCACTGTTTTGTGCAACAATATTATTTTTAAAAATACATCCCGAATAATCAATCACAACACCTGCTCCATATAATGCAGTATTATTTTTAATGACATTATTAGTAATAATCGGATTTCCGTCATACATACAAATACCTCCGCCGGAAGCACCGCTCACACCTGTGTTATCGTCAACATGATTATTTATTATATAGTTGTTTTTAATGGTTGGTGAGCTTTGAAACATAAATACTCCACCTCCGCTATGCCATGTATAAGTTGGGAATTGTGGATCAATCCAGTGAGTCCCCGTACCCTTGGTGATTGTAAAACCCTGTAAAACAGCAGTAGTGTCTTCTCCCGAGCAAAACATAACACAACTTGCCGTATCGGTTGTTATTGAATTGCTTCCATCAATAATTGTAGAATTGATGAAGTCCAAATCATCATCAAAAATAAAATGGCTTGCCACAACAATATTTTTCCCTTTGAAATTGATATTTTCAAAATAAGTTCCCGGAGCAACAAGAACAGTATCGCCGTTTATTGCATTATCAATACCTGCCTGTATTGTCGGTTGGTCGTCCGGTACATGAATTATAAAACCAAACTGGATAAAATCGACAGAATTTGAATGGAAATTAGGTACAGCAAGAATATTATTCAGTTTATTGAAAAATATATCAGCAGGATTATTATGCCCGCTTGACACAACTTCAGGTGGGTTTGTAAATGTTTCATCATAACGGTAAACTTTGTCGGTTACCCAAGACGAAAAGTAAGTGTTCCCATAATTATCTGTTGTTAATCCATCTATTGCACCTAAACCTGTTTCCACAACTGTAGAAATAGTAGAATCTTCAAGACTAACAGCAATCAATGGTTTATTGGGCAAGCCTCCATTTAAAACCAACAATCTGTTATTTGGTAAATCGCATATAATCCCATTAGGCCATCCCAATCCGGAACTGACAAATGTAGTATATGTCATATCATTTATACTAACTTTATATATCCTATGTGCATCGGTATCTGTTACATAAAGATTCCCATCCAAATCAGAAGTAATATCATTAAGCAATATCTTTTCAGGAATATCAACATGAAAGATAATTTCACCGGTTGAAAGCAGGAAACCAATTATTCCTGAATTTACACCCTCATTTGAAGAAACAAATAAAGTATCACCAACAATATGTAAACCTGCCGTAGATAATAATTCTGTATTAAAATAGTCCTGCTGTTCCAAACTATCTATCTGGATAATATTTCCATCTTCCCAGTTTGATACAAGATAGCGTTGATATGCAGAATCATAAACCACGCTTTCGGGGTTGTTTAGAAGGTTTTGTGCTAAACCAACAAAGCTTATTAGCAAAAAGCCAATTGTTAAGTAAATAGTTTTCATTTTTTCATTTTTTAATGATCATTGTTTTATGGGCTATGCCAATGTTATTCAATATTCTTATTAAATATATCCCATTGGAGAATGATTGAACATTAATTTTTTCAATGTGATTTGGTTTGGAAACTTGAATATTTTTTTTCAGCACTCTGATGCCATGCATATTGATAATCTCTATGCTCATATTCTGATATGATGTTTGTGATAATTCGATATATATAAAATCATTTGCCGGAATAGGATATATTTTAATGCTGAGATTTTCTTTACCATCCCTGACGATTCCTACATTGTTCAAAAATATAGAATCAATAATCCCTTGGCTCATATTATAATATGTTCCACTACCTGCAACCTCAAGTTTGAGAGCCTTAACCATATAAATATTTTTTCCGTTGAGGGGTGATTGGTCAGAATAATTAGTCTCAGTTACTAATTGCTCATTAATCCTGATAAAATTTCCATTTATTTCATTAGACCGGTAAATATTGTATCCAATTATTAAGTCTTCAGGTGGTTGCCATGTTAAGTATATTTCAGAAATTCCTGTACTATCAATATTTAATTCTGAAATTGGTTTAACTACATGCATTCTTAGTGTCGGATCACCCATTAAGGCAGTATGAACAACCCGGTTGCCCCAAAAAGCCGAATATTCCGTACTGTTATTTTGAGATAGCCTGGCACTAAAGCCAATAGTTTTGCCAAGTGCCATATGATGTAAATACCAGTGTGGAACGCAAGCCCACATATTTGTTAGTATCAGTCCATTTGAAGCCAACGGAGACCGCAGCACATTATTCTGGTTATCCCAATCGCCAAAATAACTTCCGAACAGCATAGTGAATACTGTATTTATTTCTTTTGTTGCAAAGTCGTTTGTTGAAGCTACACCACCACAGTTTGTATATCCGCTTCCGGCACAGCCAAACGACCATAAGTAACTATCATTTTCAAGGGTTGGCAAATAATCGTTTGCAGTAATGTTGGATGCTCCAACTAAGGATGCAAAATTTCTCCAACCTACAGCATGATGGCTTTGTGAGAGGTTTTCATCAATCAATCCCCTGCGTTCAGCATTAATCAATCCATGACGGAAATTGTGGTTTTTATCAAAATACCTTTTTAATAAATCTGTTTCACTTTCTGCAAAGGCAGGTAAGTCAAAAAGGTCAACTCGTCCTACCTGTAAATCAACATCAGAAGGGAGAAAACTTTGATCAAACTTACCATCACCCGGAATGTTATGATTTTGAGGCCGTGTTGCAGAAGTATTGTTAACATAGTAATCTGTCCATTCTCCGTCCAAATCACCATAATAAGCGTCTGTTGGCCACGCTCCCACATGATTGGGATGACCATCCATAGAAATTTCACCTGAATAAGCCACAGGAACATGACCTATTAAAAAAAGCGCGACAATGCTTGTATCATTATTACATTGGTTTATTATTTGAGCTTTAGTGTTTGAAACAGAGCCTTCTCTGTCAATATCAATTCGTTTTACTCTCCAACCATTTCCTATCAGATCAAATTTTAATCTTTTCAGTTCATTGCTTAGTTCGGGGACAATAGTTTCGTCAACAACCAGTAATATTGAGCCTCTATGTTCAATAACAGGTTTTTCAATTCCGGCAAGAACATAAGTAAATTTATGCGTATCGTATGGACCTCCTGATAATAATTCTTCTCCTGTATTTTCATTGGTTAATGTCCAGGTTGTTTCTTCCGGCAAATTATCAAAATAGATTTTAACATGCACGTTTGTATTTGCAGGATAATAATCAGGGATACTAAAAGTAGTTGATTCGGTAAAAGAAAAATTACCTCCTGAAACAATAAGACTGTCATTGACGAACACCTGATAATAGCCAAACCCTATGCCGCAGCAAATACCATCACCCCACGAATCGTTGATGGTAAAGGTTAAAAGTGTTCCGGGAGCAACCTGTACAGTATCTTTTATCCATGAAGGGGTTTTAAAGAAACCATACTCAAATGCCTGTCCGGGTTCAATGTCAAAATCGGTAAATTGGGTGGCATTGTTTTCCAGTGTGGCAATTGGTTGTCCCCATTCAGTATTATTATTATCCCTTTTGTAAATTTGATAATATTCGGTATTTGGATCTTCATCCCAGTAAAAATGAATTGACGGTGGATTATCATATACTATTGTGTTTATTTGAACTGTATATTCAGCGTTGTTTTGAGATAAAACAGGATAAATAATTAGTAAGGTTAAATAGACAATTAAAGTAAAATTCAAATATTTCATAACAATTTATTTTTAAAATAAATCTGTGAATCTGTGGCTAATTTCATTTTTACAACTTTTCGGAGTGTACTCATTTATTAATTATTTCACCAAAATAATCTTACTGACAACAGTATCGGTTTCCGTTCTTAGTTTACAAAAATAATTTCCGGTTTGTACATTGCTCCCCATGTTGTTCGTTTTATTCCAAGTTACACAATAATCTCCCGGCAATTGTTTCTTCATAAGCAAATCTTTGATCAACTTACCGGTAAAATCGAATATCTGAATAGTAACAAATGATTGATCCGGCAGAGTGTATTTAAAATTTACTTCTTCTTTAAAAGGAACAGGAAAACAAATCAAATTCAAATTGTCAGAATTTTTTGTGATTTCGTTATCAGATGTTGTAATCAAATCATTTTCATACCACCTGATTTCATTTTCATCCCGTCCGCCACTTACAATATCAATATCGCCATCGTTGTCCAAATCACCATAGTGGAGTGGCCATGCGCCATCCAGATTATCAATTAACTGAAATGCCCAATCAAGCGTATTATTCCCTTCGTTATTAAATATATCAACCCTATTTGATCCCTGACATGAATTGATAATATCAATGTCATTGTCCTGATTTATATCAATTGCATAAGAAATAACAGCACTATAAATTCCGGAAACATTTTGCGTTTCCCAAACTATTGTATCTCCTCCGTCATTTCTCCACCAGCTTATACCCGATGAATAAGCAGTACCAAGTATATCAAGATCATCATCAAGATCAATATCGGCAATATGTACCTTATGCGAATATGTAAAATTTGAATTGATAGTAAATTCTGTCCATTCTATTGGTGAACCACCTTCATTTCGCCACCATGTAATTTCATTACTTAAAAGTGCAGCACCTGCAATATCAACATCACCATCGCCGTCAAGGTCGCCGGCATCAACTGATCTTGCTCCCGCAAAACTGCTGCCAATAATATGTTTTGTCCACTGAACAGGATAATTGCCATCATTTTCAAACCATGCAATAATATTTAATCCGGCTGATACACCAAGAATATCCATATCACCATCCATATCAACATCATAAGCCATTATTTCGTGGGCATCAATAAAATTGCTTTCAATTATCTGTTTAGTCCATTGAATTGGATTTCCCCCATCATTATGCCACCAGGCAATTTCATCACCGGCATAAGCAGCACCCAAAATATCGATCATGCTATCACCGTCTATATCATCTGCATAACAATATATTGCATCCGGAAAATCATTGTCAACTATATGTTTTTGCCATGTAATGGAATCGCCGGGTATGTTTTCCCACCATGCAATTGTGCCGGCATCAAGGGCTGCCGAAATTATGTCTTTGTTTCCATCATTATTTATATCTTCTACAAAAATACCGGCAGGCCCATCAAAATTATCTTCAACAACATGTGTTGTAAATGAAACATCCTGTGCGAAAATGTTTAATGCGATTAGCAAAAAGCTTATTAAAAAGTAAGTGTTTTTCATTTTTTTAATATTTAATATTTAATTACTTTAATAGTTTTAGAATGATCTCCAATATCAAAAGATATAAAATAGATTCCTGATTTTAAATTGCCATTATTATCTGTGCCATTCCATGATATCGAATAATCACCTCTGCTCAATTCTTTGTCAATTAATTCAACAATCATATTCCCCAAAATATCATAAACAAATATTTTGGTGCGAGCCTTTTCGGGAAGATAAAAATTCAAATTTATCTGGTCGGTAAAAGGATTTGGAAACAATCTGTTTATTTCAATATTGTTATTATTAATCTCATTCTGACCTGTGAAGGTAATGGGGATAAAATCAACTGTATTGGACATGGTATTTGGTACAGCAATTATATTACTTTGATTTTCAAAAAATATATCTGCAGGCCCGCTATGTCCGCTCGATACTACTTCGAGTGGATATGAAAATGATTCGTCAAAACGATAAACTTTTCCGGTTGACCAGGATGAAAAATAGGTATTTCCAATATCATCAGCAGTAATTCCATCATTTGCATTTGTTCCTGTATTTACAACTGTCGATACAGTTGAATCTTGCATATTAACTGCAAGTATTGGCCTGTTTGGCAAACCGCAACTTAAAACCAATAATCTGTCATTTTGTTTATCATACATTATTCCATTAGGACATCCCAATCCGGAATTAACAAATGTTGTATATGTCATATCATTTATCCTGACTTTATATATTCTATTTGCATCACTATCTGTTACATAAAGGTTTCCGGCTAAGTCGGAGGTAATATCATTAAGCAATTGCTTTTCAACAATATCAACATAAAAAACCATTTCACCTGTTGAAAGCAGGAAACCAACTATACCGGAAAAATCACCTTCATCTGATGAAACAAAAAGAGTGTCGCCAACGATATGCATGCCCACGCTAACAGTTAATTCCGTGTTAAAATAGCTCTGTTGTCCTAAACTATCTATCTCAACAATACTTCCATTTCCACAATTTGAAACAAGATAACGATGATAAACCGAATCATAAACTACGCTTTCGGGAATGTCAAAGAGGTTTGGATTTTCAAGTTTATTTTCGAACCATGAAATTTTATTGGAATTCCAACCAATTGCAACAAGGTCGGTGTCGTTATCATTATCCATCATGGCTGGAACTACACAGAAAGATTGTGTAAAAGTGCTATTAAAATTATGTTTGACAAACTGTTGATTTCCGGGATTATCCCACCATGCAAGCTGACTTGCACCTTGAGGTGCACCAAACAAATCCCTATCCCCATCATTGTTAAGATCGACTGCATCGAGCCAAAGTGCTCCTGCAAAAAATCCCAATGAATGCTTAATAAATTCCTGAGAACCATCATTTTCATACCAGGCAATTTTACTGCTCATACAAGCGGCTCCAAGAATATCCATATCGCCGTCCAGATCAACATCCCTGGCGATAACCGTATGAGCATAATTAAATAAACTATCAACCATGTGTTCGGTAAAAAACTGATCTCCATCGTTTTCCCACCAAAGAATTTCACCATTTAACTCCCCGCAGGCGATTACATCAAGGTCATCATCACCATCCATATCTTCACCATAAATAAAAGGGGATTGCTGAAACCTGTCGGATATTAAGTGTTTTGTCCAAGTGATAGAATCTTGTCCATCGTTTTCCCACCAGGCAATTTCACCATTATGAAAGTTATTATCAAATCCGGAACAAAGAATATCCAAATTTCCGTCATCATTTACATCTTTAATATCAATTGTATGTGCCCCGACAAAATTTGCATCCACTTCATAATCCGTAAAAGTTTCGTCGCCATTGTTTTCTAAATAGAGAATCCTGTTTTCGCCATAAATAGCAACGACTAAATCATTATGCTGATCATCATTTACATCATCTGCCCTCACCGACCTGGCCTTATTGAGATTATCCCTGATAACCACTTTGGCGAATTCATTATATCCATTGTTTTGCCACCATGCTATTTCGGCAATTGTGTGTGTATTCACTCCGATAATATCCATATCTCCGTCTTTGTCAAGATCAACAGCGATAACATCTGCCCCTTTTGTGAAGCTACTTGTTACAACATGTTGGGTGAATTCAAGTTGCTGCGCTGAAATTGATAATGGAATAAAAAATATAACTAATGTTTTGAGAAATTTTTTCATCTGTTTTAGTTTTAATTTGAGCCAAACTTATCCAAATAAATAATATCCAAAAACTTTTTTAGACTTATCGTAATATTTTGCTTTCACAGAATACTTTAAAGCATAGGAAAACATTTCGTAGGTTATATGTTGCAGATTATAAGTTAAATCTTGAAGTTGGTCTATTAATTTATTATTTATTAAAATTAAAACTATAATTTTGGAAAGAAAATGCAAATAAAATGCAGTCAGTAAACATTAAGAATTTTGATTTTAACAAGTACCGGATAATATGGCATATATTATTTTGGTTATTGTATTTAATCTTACACGCTTTTTCTTCAAATATTTATTATGAAGATTCCAATATTTACAAAATATTAGCCAAGTATAGTATAAGTATTCCAATTGATATTCTTGCAGCATATTTTACAGCATATTATTTATTACCTAAGTTTTTATTAAAAGGAAAGTATATTCATTTTATGGTTATATTTTTTCTTTCTGCCATATTTTTCATTTTTTTTCAAAGAGCATTAATGTTTTATATTAGTTATCCAATATTTTACTCTGAATCATATCAAAATATCAAATTCTTCAAAATCAATTATATCTTTTCCTTTTTCAATATCTATGCAATTGTAGGAATCTTTGCATCCATTAAATTATTAAAGTATTGGTTTAAAAACCAACAAACAACACGCTTACTTGAGAAGGAAAAATTAGAAGCTGAACTTAAATTTTTGAAATCACAAATTCATCCTCATTTTTTATTCAACACATTAAATAATCTTTATGCTTTAACTCTTGATAAATCAGACCTTGCACCGGAAGTAGTTATTAAATTATCCGATCTGCTCGACTATATGCTTTATGAATGTAATACACCAAAAGTGTCTTTGGATAAAGAAATTAAATTGATAAATGATTACCTTTCGCTTGAAAAAATAAGATATAGAAAAGAATTAATAATTAATTTTGATATTTCAGGAAAAACCTCGGGCAAACAAATTGCTCCTATGTTGCTGCTGCCATTTATCGAGAACAGTTTTAAGCATGGTTTAAGCAAAAAGAAAAATAATCCATGGATTAATATTACATTAGTAACAAAAAATGAAGCATTGCACTTCAACGTTAAAAACAATAAAGCAATTAGTAAAATCATGAAAAAAGAGGAATATACCGAAGGAATCGGACTAAAGAATGTAAGACGCAGACTTGACCTGCTTTACGAAGGAGCTTATAAACTTGAGCTGATGGATAATGATGACAGTTTTGAAATTAATCTGGAAATAAATCTTTAAAAAATGAAAATCAAATGCATAGTTGTTGATGACGAACCTCTTGCTATTAGAGTAATTGAATCGCATATCGAAAAACTAAATAATATTGAAATTGTTGCAAAATGCAGCAATGCAATTGATGCTCTTGACATACTTAAAAACAATAAAATTGATCTGATTTTTCTTGATATTCAAATGCCGGAACTAACCGGACTGGAATTTCTAAATACTTTACAAAATCCGCCTTCAGTAATTTTTACTACAGCATACAGAAATTATGCAATTGATGCTTTTGAACTTGACGTTCTTGATTACTTGCTAAAACCAATAACATTTGAACGATTCTTAAAAGCAATAAATAAATTCTACAAACTTTTATCATATAAAAAACCTGAAACTTTAAGCAATGTTAGTGCAACCCAAATTGAATCAGAGCCATTTATTTATATAAAACGAAATAAAACAATGATTAAAATATTGCTGAAAGATATTTTATTTATTGAAAGTTTAAAGGACTACATAAGAATACATACTGAAGATGATTCTTATATGACTAAGCAGCAAATAAGTTTGATAGAAAAAAACTTACCGGAAGAACAATTTCTCAGAGTTCATAAATCATTTATTATTAATATTGAAAAGATTACAACTTTCTCACCAAATTATATTGGACTTAAAGACAAGAAAATATCAATCGGCAGAAGTTATAAAGCTTATGTTTTGAATAAGCTTAATTATGGTAAGAATTTTTAGGATATTTTTGTTTCAGTTGGACGAAAATATCGTACAACTGAAAAAAATCAAACAGCTTGTATCTGATATAATAATTTTATAGTTGAACTTCATCACGAATTATTTCAGATGGATGATAATTAAACAATTGTTATTTGTCGTTATAAACTACTTATTATCAGGCATTAGTTACAAACGAGCACCAGCTAAGCCTTTGCTACCACACGTTTTTTATTCGTTCGCTAATTCAATTGCTTTTGAAATCAGTTTTGGATTTAACCAAGTTCCTTTTTCCGTAAGTTCATCCAATAACTCACGAATTGATTTTATAAGTCCTTTTTCTTTGGCTTTCAATAAAATACCAACAGTTCCAGTTAAATTTATGTCAAGTCGCTTTGCATACCTTCTACCCATTGTTTCATCTAAAATAACCAAATCAGCATTTTGTTCGTTAGCAAGAATTAAAACTTCCGCTTCTCCATCGTCCAAGTCAAAAAAATAAGTACGAGACTCTTTATTTTTAATTTTTTCTATTCTAATCCAGTTTACTAACGAAAGATTTTGATAATAAGGTTTGTCCTTCCCTTTTTCTATTTCCTGAAATACGGCTCTTGGAATAATAACCATTCCATAAATTTCTTTCAATAATTCAAGTTTGTCAATTTTCAATAATGAAAGAATTGGCGTTGTATTAGATATTATCTTACGCATTTTCATAGTCAGATTCTAATTCATTTTCAAGCCCTTTATAAAAATATGACACATTGTATCTTTCCAATAATTCAAGAAAATCAACACGAGTAATATTCAATAATTTAGAAGCAAATCCTGATGATATTTTTCCTAATTCATAAAGTTTAACCAATGATATAGTTTTCATTTCGCTTTCAAATTCAACAGTTCCCATTTTTAATGAAAAAGCTAAAGCTTCTGGATATGATATTGATATTTGTCGTTCCATATTATTTTTTATTTCTACAAATTTAAACATTTTTTATTCATTATCAAAGTTTTTATAACCAATTCTTTTTCTTGGATTTTCTTCTGTTTTTTTTGAGGACGCAAATTGCGACCTCAAAATTAATGAATTATTCTTTCGCAATTTATTCTCTCATAATTAAGTCATAAACCCTGAATCCAAATTATTTCAATCTAATTCAATTTCTCCCAAATCGTGTAAAATTATTTTTAAAACAGATTTCAATTCATTGAATTGTTTTTCTTCAATATCAAAATATATATTTATAATTCTTTTCTTCAATTTTAATTCTAAATTATCTCTTTTTAAGGTCGCTTCCAGTTTGTTGTAATGTCCGGTTATATTTTCTTCATGCGATTCGATATAGCAATAATTTTCTATCTCGTCTATATCATCATCAAAGAATTTTTGAATCAAAATATATTTTTCATCCTCATTATCAAATTGAGGTTCCGTGTCAGAAAATATTATCTGGCAACCTAAAGCTTCATCGGAAATTCTTACTGATTTAGTTTTTAAAATCATTTTTTGTGGATTATTCAAATTTAAGATGTTCTTGATCAGATACTTTTTGTAAAGGTTTCATGGAGTACTTTTGTAGGACACCAGCATTAAATTTCTTTTGCTTCTCGTAACACAATCTCAAATAATTCTTTCGAAAATCTGAAATTTATTGCTTTTATTTTTTTAAGTATCGGTTTCACAGAATCAATTAAATCAATTTTTTTTGCTCTTAAAATAATTCCAAAAGTTCCTGTATATCTTATATTCAATTTATCAGCTACTTGTCTTGCTTTATAATCATCAAGTATAAGTATAGATTCGTCAATATCAAAACTTAATGCAATTGCACTTGCTTCTCCTTTATCAACTTCCATTTCTAAAATTTCCTGATAATGAATATCTCGTGGATTCATAATTTTAATCCAACTTGGTAGTTTCTTGCCAAATTCTTTTTGAATTTTAGAGGTAATAAATATTTCATCGAAAAGTTGATTCAATAAATCTAATTCATCTATTTTACTAAGAAGAATCAAACAGCTTGTATCAGATATAATGATTTTATAGTTGAGCTTCATCACGAATTATATCAGATGGAGGATAATTAAACAGTGATACATCAAAGTCAGAGAGAATTTCAGAGAAAGCAGTTTTTGATAATCCGGCTAATTCAGCAGCTTGACCTAATGATAATTTTCCCGATTCATAAAGTTTTGCTGCAAGAAATTTAGATGTTTCTTTTAAATTAAGGTCTAAATTGTCCGGTATGTTTAATGTTAAGGTTTTCATCTTTATATAATTTTCTATCAAAATTACGAATTTTTTATTTAATTGCAAATTTCTCATCCATTTAAAATTATCCCAATCCCAGCCTCCACTCAAAAAAACCTACAAGGTTTATTTTAATAAATTTCTTATAAACAGCAAACTGATAATTTTTTGGTTAATGAAAAATATGTGGGTCTTGGTTTTACTGATTTAGCTTTTTTATTTTCACAGGGTTTTGTCTTGTATCAAATACATTGACAATATCTATCCGATTTTTGTTCTTATTAATCCAATAGATAATTTTGTAACTCTTAAATACTAAATATCTGAAATTTTGAGGGCGGTCAGATAAAAGTTCTTCTTTTTGTCCGATGTGGGGATTTTTATCCAGTCTGATGGTTTTGTCAATAATGCCGGTTATTAATTTCCGGGCAACTCGGGTACTTGCTTTAACTTCGTAAAAATCGAAAATATCGTCTAATTTATTTTCAGCGAATCGAGTCCAATATACTGTTAAATCCATTTTTCTTTTAAATCAGCAGCTTTAATAACTCGATCATTTTCGGAATCATCTATTGCTTGATCGATTTCATTATTAAATTGATTTAAATCCATTGGTTTTAAATCATTCTCGTATAGTTCGGACTTTCGTTTTTTTAACAATTTTTCTAAACCACTTATTATTTCTTCGTTTTGCAATCGAAGGAATTCTTGAATAAATGATAATTTTCGTGTTTCAATATTCATTTTCAATGATTTTATTCAAAAGTACAATTTTTATTATTCTTTATTCTCAATAAATATAATAAATTTTAGTAGATAAAATTCATGAATTTTATCTATCGTTACAAACAAACGCCATCCGGATTGATTAGATTAAACAATTATTTGTAAAATTTATCATCCTTCCAATTCAAAGGATTATTTTTAATGTATTGTTTAATACGTTTATATTCTGTGTCATTTCTAATTACATGATCGTGGTAATTGTTTTGCCAATTTTTATTCCCAGGTGTAATATTAATTATATTTATTTGTTTTGACGTTTGCATCTGGAATTTACCCATAATCATTGGTATTAACATTTTCCTGCGTAATTTTCGGTATTGTTTTATATCATTTTCTGATGGTTTTGTTTTTTTATACCGTAAATAAAATTCATGTAAATAAAATTCATGAATTTTATCTACCACATTGTTATCATCACCATTCCCAATATCCGAAACCCCATTATCAAAATCGTAATCACCCAATTTAATAATACAATGAAAATGATTAGGCATGACAATCCATTTATCTAAAATAATACGTTTGTGATATTTTGGAATTTCTGCAAAATAATCCGATACAATTATTCCTGCATCTGACAATTCCATTTTATGGTTTTCTATCTCACCTAATATATTTTTTCTATCCTGCACACATACAGTAATAAAATATGATGCAGGTGCAGAATAATCCCAAAACTGCCACCTGTTTGATTCTGCACGGTATTTGTTCCGATATAGGGTCATATTGTATTTTCTTTATTTTTCCACTATCCCAATCTCCTCTTCCGTCAATCCATAATGTAGATAAAATTCATGTAAATAAAATTCATGAATTTTATCTACATTATCAATTTTGTTTTCTGTGTGGTCTATCCAAAAAAACCTGCGAGGTTTATTTTAATAGATTTCTTAAAAACAGCAAACTGATGATTTTTTGGTTAAGAAAAGATTGTGGGTCTTGGTTTTACTATCTGCCAAATTTCCTATATTTGTTGGTTATGGTAAGTTATTTTTTCATTATGAATTTATTATCAATAATTTGTCCGAAATCCTGTTCAATTCTTTTATTATAGTCGTCATTGGGTATTATTTTTTTCCAAAAAAAAATATTCTTTTTAATATCAGCATATTTATAAAATGTTACGCTAACTTTTCCATCTTGGGGATTGTAATTATTCAATGAAACTTCATAAAGTCTTGTAAGTTTTAAATTGTTATCTACAAAATTTGGATGTAGAGCAAAATTGACACCTTTATAACTCGTTTGAACACTTGGATACATTAGGATATCAGTTCTATAGTTATGATCAGCATATAAAGATTTGTGTGCTAGTGAAGCTGAAAGTGAATAATCCTTGTCTTTTATAAAACTACTGTCAAGAAATGACAAATATTCAATCAGTCCTTCTTTCCGGTCTTTACCAAATTTTATGTTTAAACTTTCTTCAAAAGGTTCATTTATTCTTTTATTCAATTCTTCTTGAAAAAGTCTAAAGTGATTTTCGAGTGGCAATTCTGTTTGCAAAAAAGTCTGAAATATTAATTCATCATCAGGTGACTGAATTTCCCATTTTGAAATACAATATTTTTTATCCGATTTCCCATAATTCTTAACAACCTCAAGCAATGCTGTAATCGCATCATTGGAACAATAGAATACAGGAAACTGAGGAAAATTGCATCTTCCCATGCCAGTAATCCCTGTTGGAGGATAACTATGTTCTCTGATTAAATTGATATTTGTAATTGCATCCAATTCTCTTACTCGAAATATTTTTAGACTAAACTCTTTGTGTTTGAATGGTTTTATTGGATTAAACAAAAATCCAAATTCTTCAGTGAGAGTTTTCTCTATTTTTTTAACAAATATGTCTACTTCAATATCCCCATTGAATTTGGGAAATCCAATTCGATTCAGTTTCTCTATTGAATTTCTTACATCTTTTAATTTTGGAAAATTCTCTAATTCCATTGGGTCTTTTATAATTTGCCCATAACGTCAGTATCTAATAACTATTAAAAAGCAAAACGTATAATACTAAAAAGTAATAATTTTGAAAATTTCATTATTTAAGAATAAATGATACCATTCAGGGTTATTAGACTGACGTTATCTGTCAATTTTTATTTTTTTTCTTACGTATATTTCATCATTCAGACTTGGTACTTTAATGACATCTTTTTTGTCTCTCAATTTAAAAATTAATGCAATTACAAATGAACTGGTTAGGCCAATAAAAAAACCGAATAACCTGTCAATCCAAACTCTTCTTTGGGCTATATCCTCTTGAATTTGAAATAAAGTTTCGACGTTTTCCTTTTTTAAATCAACTACTTTTTCAAGTTTCTTATTTTCAACTTTAAGTTCGTTCAGTATACTATTTTGATACTCTAAAGACCTTTTTTGTTCAGCAACAAATTTACTTAATCCTTCAAGTTCATCAGAGATTTTATCTAAATTTTTAATTCGATTTTTTATTTCTAAATTATTTTTAACATTTTCTTTTTTTAAAATAGAATCAAAAGGAAATGTTAATACAATTGATAAAACTATTCCAATTATTGACATAAATAATCCAGTCAAAAGAATTTTAGTTTTCTTATTGTTTGATTCAAATTTCCGATAGGAAAAGGATTCAGAATCGTAATAATATTTTGTTTTACTCATTTTAACAATTAGTTCATTTTAATGTTGTACAACTTGTTTATAAAAACAATTTCAATTCCCAACAAATATAATCATTTTTATCATTTTAAATTTTAGCTCATTTCAAATTCTCCACTATCCCAATCTCCTCCTCCGTCAATCCATAAAGCCCATAAACCAACTCATCAATTTTGTTTTCTGCGTGGTCTATTGCTCGCTGGAGTTGCTGGCGCTGGGTTTCAAGTTTTGTATTAATAAGTTGTGCGTTTAGTTTAAAAAGATTTGAAATAGCATTAGTTATTTTGTCATGAACTTCTTTTTGAGATTTGTCTCTCAAATCAACAAGTACAATGGGGAGAGATTTTAATTGACCTACTTTGATTTGCGGGAAAGCATCACTTCTCTCATCAAAGTAATTCCTAATGAAATACGCCATCATTCTACTCCCAAGGATGGCAGCATAATATTCAATACTATGAGAGTCTAAATTTGGCTTAGTAATGTAAACTTGCTGGTCAACAACCGTATCCCCTTTTTCAATTGTTATTTTCAACCTTGGACCTAATATTTTCCTCGAATAAATTCGGTCTCCCTCAAAAAACTTTGGGTTTCGTGGCTCTGCTAACCAAGAACCATATTTAATAAAATCAGTTGCCAAAGGTGGACAAAACCTTTTCAAATCTTTCCCATAAATAAACGGTCTGAAACCATTTTTTTGTTGCTGACAGTGAAATGGTCTTTCATCAACATCTCTCTTGATTTGATGACCATCTCGAAATGCACTCTTACCATAACCACCAATTCGATAAGGATGCACTCCTCTTGTAATATTAGCTAAATCACCAAGTGATTTTTTATTATCTTTTATCTTGTTCAAAAACGAAATAGCCTTATTATTTAATGAAGTGGAAATTGGTTCTTCACCATCTGCATATTTGGAGGTTTCAAAAGTTCCTACTTTTTCTAAACTCGTATTCGATAACCTTTTTATGGTGAAGTTTTTTCCGGCTTTTAAACTTTTTGATAAAGTATAAATTATGGTATCAACTGTGATTCCACTAAATACGTTCTTTGGAGGAGCGGTTAGTTCCAAATTGCTTGAATTTTGCAATATGAAAGACCGGGTTGAAGATGAATAAGTATTTGTCAACCAAACATTCGGAACAATGTAACCAACAAATCCCTTGATTGCACAAAGTTCGATTGCTTTTTCCATAAATATTGAAAACATGTCTAACTGGTACGGAGAGCTTTTGTAGCATGAGCCTAAAAATCTTTTTTGGTCTTCTCCAATACCCAATGCTTTCCAATCACGTCCAAAAACATACGGCGGATTCCCAATCACAACATCAAAACCTCCATTCTTAAATATTTCAGGGAAAGCTTTGTCCCAATCAAAAGCGTTTATCTTTTTAATCTGTTCGGGGAACAGTTCAAGTTGGTTATCATAAAAATCGTTGCCAATCAGAGAATTGCCGCATTTAATATTGTCTCCAAGATTGGGAAGCACTCTTTCGTTAAAAAAAGTCAACTGCTTATTAACGGAGGCATTTGTTTCGCCTTCTAATGCTTTGAGCAGGAGATTTAATTTTGTAACTTCCACAGCTTGTGCGTCAATATCAACTCCGTAAATATTATTTAAAAGTATGCGTTTCTTTTCGGCGGTGGTAAGATTTCCGTCTGGTGTTAAAGGATTATCCCTTTTTTTCGGTGGCGTATTTCCGGTGTAAAATTGCAAATGCCAGTCAAGCAAATATTGATAAGCACCGATAAGAAACGAACCTGAACCGCAAGCCGGGTCAACAATCTTTATTTTTTCGACATCTTTTGGAGTTTTATCTTTTATGAGTTTCCCGATAGTATTTTCAACAATATAATCAACAATATATTTTGGTGTATAATAAACACCGCCGGCTTTACGTACTTCGGGTTTTTCTTCAATTTTTGCATAATGAGCTTTGGTAAGACGAATGGTTTTACCCAAAAATCTTTCGTAAACACTACCGAGGATATCGGCAGGGAAAACCGAAAATTCGTAAGGAGAAAGCGGGTAGTAAATTTCGCTGATTATGTTTTTCACTACCTTGTTGTCAACCGTAAGAGCAGGAGTGATATTATCATTTTTAAAATCGAAAAGCCCCGAATTGTATTTGTCATCTGCAATGTGGTAAAGCTCAAACAGATTTTGATAGTAGTTGCCATTTTTAATAACATTTTTCAGGTCGCCGTATCGCTCAATTCCCCTGTCTTCGCAGATTCGTAAAAAGATAATACGGTCGATATTTTTCTGAACGGCAAAATTTATCTCTTCTTCGCTGAGGGAAAGATTTCGCAAGGCAATTGTTGTTGCAAGATATTTTCGCCATTCTTCAATTGATTGCAGAAACTCATCATCAACGGCAGCAGTACCTCTTTTCTTTGTGTCGCTTTTAACGAATTTATCAAACCTGCCTTTTAAAATATTTTCCTGTGCAAAGGTATCCCAAAAAAAATCAAATTCTTCAAGATAATTATCGTAAGTTATGTACTTGATGCGTGAGACAGAAGCTTTGTCGGTTTGATTAGGTTTTTTGCTGCAGTCATAAATCGAAAACTCTTCAAAATCGGTAACAATAGAAATAGGTAGTTTGGCACTCCAGCCGTATCGTCTCACCTGGTATGCCGGAGAAATATCACCCTTTATATTTATTGAAGGCTTTTTGGCATCGACAAAAAATTTCCTTTGTCCGTAAAC
>JAIORY010000425.1 GCA_021107915.1 Bacteroidales bacterium
AATCCCGAATCTGAATTTTCGATATTTCCAAACCCTGCAAAAAATGAAATTTATATTTCCGGCAAGGAAGGAATAATTATTAAAGAAGTAAATATTTATAATCAACTTGGTCAGAAAATAATATCTGAAAAACGAATGACAAATGTGATTGATGTTTCAATGCTCCGGCAAGGAATTTATATTATTGAGTTGGTTTTAAACAATTCGAGAATCAGAGAGAAATTGATGGTTAGATAAAAGACCGAAGTTAGAAGTCGGGAGTCCGAAGAGGGTTACTGCAAAACTTCCGGCTTCTGACTTCGGTCTTCCGGCTTCTAACTTCCAACTTCCAACATAACCTCAAATTGTACATCCCCATGAAAAATTAGGTAGAACTTTTTTACCAAGTTTTAAGAAACAAAAATACGATTTTATGCGTATATCTATTTGAAATTAATTTGTTAATATTGTACACATGATAATTCAAGTTGCTTTAATAATTTCGGTACTGCTACAATTTGGTGCTTTTTTTATGACAATAAGTCTGATACAAAAAACCAAATTCAATATTTCGTGGATAACAATTTCAATTGGATTTTTCCTTATGGCATTGAGACGATTGTACGAACTTATTGATATTATCATCAATAACCAAGATGATATTCAAACACATATTAATAGTTGGATTGCTGTTTTGATTTCGTTACTGATGTTTATTGCTTCTATTTATATCCGGCAAATTTTTATTTTGCAAGGAAAAATAAACAAACTGCGAAAAGAAAATGAAGCAAAAGTTTTGTCTGCAATAATTAAAACAGAAGAAAAAGAACGCAAGAAATTTGCAAAAGAACTGCATGATGGATTAGGTCCGATTTTATCTTCAATTAAAATGGCTATTTCTGCCATTAACAAAACTGTTATGAACAATGCCAACAAACAAATTATAGATAAAACAGAAAATACAGTTGATAACGCCATTATCACTATTAAAGAAATTTCAAATAATCTTAGCCCTCACACATTAGAACGTTATGGTCTTGAAAAAGCAATAAAATCTTTTACCGATACTATTATTACTAAAGATGATTTGAAGATTGTTCTTTCAATAAACACCAATGGAAAAAGATATGATTATAATAAAGAAGTTATTTTGTATCGAATAATCGGAGAATTAGTTACAAATACTTTGAAACATGCCTCAGCAACGAAAATTGAAATTTCATTATTTGATTACGGAAATAAATTAGAATTATTTTATTCTGATAATGGAATTGGGTTTAACATGAAAAACATTAAAAGCAAAGGGATGGGCTTGTCAAATATTGATTCAAGAGTTAAATCTTTGGATGGTAAAGTTGAAATAAATAGTAAACCCAAACAAGGCTTTTTTCTAAAAATTACTTTACCCTTATGACAGATAAAATAAAAATATTTCTTGTCGATGACCATAATTTATTTAGGGAAGGATTGAAGTTTTTACTTTCCGGCGATGAATTAATTTCAGAAATTCACGAAGCAGAAAACGGTAAAGAATTACTAAAAAATGTGTTGAGCGTGAAACCGGATATCATCCTTATGGATATTGAAATGCCGGAAATGAATGGAATTGAAGCTACCAAAGAAACTTTAAAATTATTTCCTGAAGCTAAAATAATTGCTTTGTCGATGTATGCTAACGAGAATTTTTACTCGGAAATGATTGATGCCGGAGCGAAAGGATTTTTACTAAAAAACTCAAAATTTGAAGATGTTCAAAAAGCAATAGCTGAAGTAAATGAAGGTAAAAACTATTTCTCTCCTGAGATTTTAGAAGCTATTATCAAAAATTTGAATAAGAAAAAGCAAAACAAAAAGAATTCCGAATTAACTGAACGCGAAATAGAAGTGCTGTACAATATTTGTAAAGGCATGCCAAATCATGAAATAGCAGATTTTTTATTTATTAGCAAACGTACAGTTGACAAACACAGAGAAAATATTCTGTTAAAAACCCAATCGAAAAATACAGCAGGATTAGTTATTTATGCGATAAAGAATAGCATTTTTGAGGTTTAATTATTCAATAGTCATTAAGTAGTCATTAAGTCATTAAGTAGCCAATGACAACAAATGACTATTGAATGACTATTAAATGACTAAAATATTTATATGATTTTAAAACGATTCATTTTCATTACAGTAATAAGCTTGTTTGTTATTTTTGAAACACAAGCTCAGTTTATTATTGATGCTCAATACCGTCCCAGATTTGAATTACGGGATGGATACCGAAAACTTGCTACATTTGGGTCAGTACCAACTGGGGTAATATCCCAACGCACAAGACTTTCTTTTAGTTATCAATCAGAAAAATTAAAAATAAAATTCACCCCACAAGATGTTAGAGTTTGGGGCGATGAGTTGTTAGCAAGCTCCACCGGTGTTTATGGCGATAATGCTTCATTAGATTTATTTGAAGCTTACGCTGAAATAAAAACAGGAAACTTTGGATGGATTTCCGTTGGAAGACAACAATTAGTTTATGACCATCAGAGACTATTGGCAGCAAGAAACTGGAATCAAAATGGTCTTGCTTATGATGCTTTGGTTTTTAAACTCGGTGTTAACCAATGGAATATTCATGCGGGAAGTTCTTGGAATTCACTTGACGCAACTTTATCAAATAATTTCTATTTACCTGACCGGATAAAATTCTTAAATTTTATATGGTTAAACCGCAAATTTAATGATAAGCTAAACTTTTCATTCTTGCACATAGCTTCGGGTGTAACCGAAACAGATAGCACCAACACCTTACACTTCAGGCAAACAACAGGTATTTATGCCGATTATAAAAGCAACAATTTAAAATTAAGAGGAAATGCATATTACCAATACGGGAAAAATAAAACAGGTACAAATATCAGTGCTTTTCTAATTGATGCAGATATTGCTTACAAAATTGGCAAGCTTACACCGGGTTTTGGTTTAAGTTATTTATCAGGTAATAAAAATCCAGAAGTAACTACTGATAATCTATTTAATGTTTTATATGGTGCAAGACACAAATATTTCGGTCACATGGATTATTTCAGGGATTTTGAAAAACATACTAATAACGGTGGTTTGTGCGATATTTACTTTTATCTTGAATACAAATTTTCTAAAATAATTAGCCTAACAAATATTGGACATTATTTTCAACTGGCACAAACAAATGCCAATACTCCCAATAATAAAAATCTGGGTTATGAAAACGAATTGATGCTGAAATATAAATTTAATGATTGGGGCAACATCAAAAGCGGCTATGTTTTTTACATACCCACAGAATCATTTAAAACTATACAAGATGTTTCAAACGATAAATTTTCACAATTTTTTTATCTTGAACTAACGATAAAATCAACAATATTTAAACAAAAATAAATATGAGATTAGTATATAAACGTATTCATACGTTAAAAGACTTATTTTTCAATATACGTTTTAAAGCTAAAAAATAGCTCTCCGTATTATAATACTTTTGATTCAATCAGAAATAAAAAGTTTCTTTTATGCTTATACCATTTTTAATACCATTTCTCATAGCCATTTTTCTGGCAATAAATATGGGTGGAAGCGGCACGGCACCATCATTTTCGGCTGCTTACGGAGCAAATATTATCAAAAAAAATATGATCCCCGGCTTATTTGGAATTGCGGTATTTGTTGGAGCAATTGTAGGCGGAAAAGAAACAGCAAAAACAATAGGAAAAGGATTGCTTGATCCCGAAATGATGACCTTTACAATTGTTTCTATAATTTTATTTTCCGTTGCAATTTCGTTGATGATTGCTAATTTATTCGGTATTCCGCAATCAACAAGTCAGGCAACTGTATTATCAGTTATTGCGCCGGCAGTATATTTTCATTCATTAAATACTGATAAGTTATTTTATGAAATATTACCAACATGGTTTATTATGCCCATAATTTCTTTTTTGTTAGCTTTTTTAATTGGGAAATATATTTACAGACCATTGAGAAAACGAGGATATACAACTCCCAGAACTTCAAATGAAAATTATTTTTTGAAAGGCTTAATTGTACTTATGTCTTTATATGTCGCTTTTTCAATTGGAACAAATAATGTTGCAAATGCGGTAGGTCCATTAGCAATTATGGCAGGCAATGAATTAAATATTGACGAACATCATTTGGTTCATGTAATGATTCTCGCTACATTAATTGTTGCTCCCAGTTTTGGTATAGGAAGTTCATTTTTTGGTCATAAGATTGTTCAAAAAACCGGAAAAGAAATTGTGCTCTTCGGTAAAATCGAAGCAGTTATTATTGCTTTTATTTCTGCAAGTTTGTTACTTACTGCTTCATTAGTTAAGGGAATTCCAACATCACTTGTTCAATTAAATGTAGCTGCAATAATTGGGATTGGTGTTGCAAAACTTGGTTTTAAAAATATCTTTAGAAAAACCGAAGTAAATAAATTTTTTGCAATGTGGATTATTGCCCCGATAATTGCATTTTCAATTTCCCTGCTCCTAACTTATCTCGCAGATGAACTTAATATTTTGTATTTATAGAAACTATTTTGTTAATGCTATAATTTTATCCCTTCTTAAATCCGCAGGCGGATTCATTTTGACACTAATTTCACTGATTAGCACTAATAAAAATCCTTGCGGATTTATGGTCTTTACTCCTCCTCCACAAAAAACCTCCACGCACAAAACCATTCATCAGGGTGAGCATCGGGTGGGCAGCCGATACATTCGGTTTTTATTCTTGGGTCAATAGCTTCGGCAAAAGATGTGTATTCAACCAGTCCACCGGATTTGCACAAATTATTAATCCGTGTCAATTTATTGCATTTTTACTTGCATATCATGTTTATTATATGTATAATTGCTGTTTGATAATATTTTTATATGTTCTTGCGGATGAAATGGAGAGTATCTATGAAAAACACTCGAAGTATGCTAACGATTTTTGGACGTCCTGTTTTTCTCTTGCTAAACTCAGCGGGGGTGGTACTCCTTCTTCTCTCACAGGTACTCCCAAACCTCTTTAGTATAGGCTCGGCCACGGTAGGATCCGCATTTTTGACCATCGGCATAACTCTCCCTGTAGCACTATATTTTCAGATGCAATCGAATGCTGAGGCATTCAAGATACTAAACACATGTAGCACAGTCGGAATTGAGTCTATCTTCATCTCCCGAAAACGTGATGCCAATGATCTTCGCGAAGCCATAGCAGAAGCAATGCCTAAATCCAACACTGTTTCTCTTCTCGGGATTGCCTTTCGAACATTTTCCGATCCTAGTGCGGAGTCACGAGAAGATATTATCAGAAAGATTAACTCGCCGTCAACCTATCTCCGAGTATTACTTTTGGACCCGGAATCAGATGCAGCCATCAGAAGAGCGAAAATAGAATTTGGGAATGCAACGATCGACAATATCAAATACACGTTGGATAATAATCTCGTAGCTATTGCAACAGAGCGATTAAGGCAAGTGCAGGTCCAATCAAAATCAGAAGACAACGTACCGCAAGACAGCATAACTGAAAATAATTTCGTAATCTGGCGAGAGAAGCTCAACATGGAGGTTCGGACATACAAGTTTGAACCAGTCGTATTCCTAATGATCTTTGATAACACTATGTTTTCTGAACAATATCATCGTGGGAGACCAGACGAGTTTGTGCCAATTGGCAGTTGCATTGGCAAGTACATGCCAGTAGTTCAGTACCGACAGGGCTGTACAGGCTATCAGTTTCTTGAGCAACACTTTGAGACTCTCTGGAATGAAGCAACGGATCAGACCAATAGTATCATGAAGAAGGCATTCTCTTACTCTTATGAAAACGATATCAAATCACATTCTGTAATACAGACAAACAACGTGGTCATATAATAATCGGATTCAGTGGATGGTTTTCCGATGGTATTCCAAGCCCCTACTGATCCAAAACGATAAATAATCCGCCCCCTATTTATTCTACCTAAATAATAAACCTCCACGCACAAAACCATTCATCAGGATGGTCATCTGGCGGGCAGCCGATACATTCGGTTTTTATTCTTGGGTCAATAGCTTCGGCAAAAGATGTGTATTCTACCAATCCACCGGATTTGCACGGATAATCATCAAGTCCTTTTCGTTTTCGGGCATTTTGCACTCTGCAATTATTCATCTGAAAAACAAAACTATTTGGAGTTTCTTCGCTTATTGATTGTTCGTTTACTGTTGCGTACAAACGGAAATTCAGTGCTTTTTTCAATCCTTCCAGACCTGAGTTTTCAGGCAGATCCAAAAAGCGTTTTATCGACCATGCTTCAAAAGGAGAAAACTGTCCCCAGCAACTGTCGTTACATCTTTTGGCATCGTTCATCCCTCTCGTAAATTCAACTGCCTGAAACCAAACTCCATCGTTTGCCAGCCAGTTTACGGCTACTTTTTCTTTTAATTCCAGAAGTTTTTCTTTTGGAAGATCAAGCATTGGTTTTGGAATTTCATCTTCCATTTCAAATCCAAGTGTTTGTCCTAATCTTTTCATTTGAATGTGATAACTTTTCGACAGGGCATCATTCATCACTTTCTGTGCTTTTTCGCGTCCAAACTGATGCTGAACTTCTGCGTACCACATTGCATAATGCATCATCAAACGATGAAAATAATCGATTATTAATTTTGCTGTTTCTTTATGATTTAAATCATTTTGAGAATTAATGTTTTTATCCATGTATTATTTTTTTAGAAAATTTGCTGTGCTTTTTGTACTGCAAAGTTTAGTGCATTTCTATTTAATTTATGTTCAATATTATTTTTATCAAGATAAGAAATTAAATTTTTTGTATCCAGATTTCCAAGCAATTTATCATCTGCCATCGGGCAACCGCCCAAACCGTTTATCACGGAATCAAACCTACGGCATCCTGAAGTGTAAGCTGCATCAAGCTTTTCATACCAATCATCAAATCTTGCATGTAAATGAAATCCAAATTCTATTTCAGGAAACTTATAAACAAGACTTGAAAAAACCAATTTAATTCTCTCTGGTGTTGAGTTTCCTAAAATATCTGAAAAGGGAATTATATTAATTTCTTTTTGTTTTAGGATGTTAACATATTTTTCAACTATCTCAATATTCCACTCATCACCATAAGGATTTCCAAAACCCATTGCCACATAAACCACAAGTTCTTTATTTGTTTTCAGACAAATATTTTTCAATACTTCGATGTTTTGCAGCGAGCTTTCAATATCCGAATTTATGTTTCTTTGTAAAAATGTTGGTGAGATTGAAAAGGGATAAATTAAGTATTTTATTTCCTCAAAGTGAGATGCAATTTCCCCTCCTTTTTTATTAGCCACCAAAACCATCAAATCTGTTTTACCAGAAAGATCAAGTTTTTTAATTACTTCCGCCGTATCTTTTAACTGAGGAATTGCCTTTGACGAAACGAAACTTCCAATATCTACCGCATCAAACCCGACTTTTAAAAGTTTATTAATATAATCAGCTTTAACATCTGTAGGGATAATTTTCTTTATTCCCTGCATTCCGTCACGTGGAGTTTCGATGATTTTTAATTTCATTCAAGAGACAATTAAAATCTTTAGTTTTTTTGTGTGGATTTCGTGTTTTGGTGTTTTTGTGGCAAAATAATACTTGCCACTAAAACTCAAAAACTCAAAATTCCACTAAAAGGGAAATTTGTTGTACACCCAATATCTCATTATTTTCTACCTGTCAATTCCTTCGGAATTCGTCCATTTTTAATAGATTCGGAGCGTAATCTTCGTCCGAGTATTTTTTCAAGCATTCTTCCAATTTCAAGTACTTTATCAACGTCCACACCTGTATCAATTCCCATTTCGTCCATCATAACAACCATATCTTCGGTAGAAACCAATCCCACAAGATTCGGGTCTTTATAATAATAAGCACCTGTTCCGCTTACCGGAACTCTGTCAACAAAATTAGCCGGTTGTCCACCTATACCACCAAAGGTTGATTCGTAATTAACAATTCCTGCTTGTAAAGCTGCGAGTACATTTGCAGAACCCCATCCTCTTGAAACATGAAAATGAGCAATATGTTTTTCCGGTTGAGGAATAGTATCAAGCAACATTGAAAAATATTCATAAACACGGTCGGGAGAAGCAGAACCATCATGGTCGGCATGTTCAATATCATCAGCCCCAATATCCAACCAACGTTTTGTAAAATCAATCGCTTTAGTCATTTCTGTTGGACCTTCCACAGGGCAACCCCAGATAGTACTAACTGTTCCATTAACTAAAATTCCGGCATCGTGGCATTTTGGAATATATTTTTCACACATTTTCCAGTATTCATCAAGGTATATTCCTGAATTTACTTTTTGGTGAGCTTCACTTGTAGAAACCATCATCAAAATTCTGTCAGGACCATATCCATCTTTTTTAGCCTGAATAGCTCTTTCTATTGATCTCTCTCTTATTGTAATGGCAGTAAGAGTAACATCATCCAACAGATGTTTTACTTTTTTGCTTTTATGGAGTTTTTGCATTAACAGGTCTGCATCTTGAAATTGAGGTAATCCTCGCGGATTCCCGAAATTTGTAGTTTCAATATGTTTGAAACCGGCCAGTATCGACTGCTCCAAAACCCACAATTTTGCTTCTGTAGGAATAAATATTTCTTCATGTTGAAAACCATCTCTTACTGTTATTTCACCAATTTTAACTTTCTTAGGATAATTCATAAATATTTTTTTTAATTTAAATTCATTTTAATTTAATTTGTATTCTTAATTATCTGCTAAAATAACTAATCTTTTGTAATTATAATAAGAAAGGCAGAACATGTTTTCAACATTTAATTTTAAGTGTTTTGAAAAATTCAGATTTATTATTTTCTCCCTAATTAGAAAAAAAACCTTATAATTGCATCTATAAATTTTATTATACTAATGAAAAATTAATTTTAAATAAATTATCTATAAATAAAACTCTATTAATCGTGTTTAAATTAGAATCAAAGATCGACACTAATTCAGAAGAATTTAAAAAGAATAAAAGTGAATTCGTTGAAATTCTGAAGAAGTACAAAGAGATCCACCGCAAAATAACCAAAGGCGGATCTGAAAAAGCAATTGAAAAACATAAATCAAGAGGTAAATTATTAGCCCGTGAAAGGATCAATAAACTTGTTGATCCAAACACTCCTTTTCTTGAATTATCATCTCTCGCTGCTTATAACATTTTTGACAATCAACATCCTTCTGCGGGGATTGTTACAGGTATTGGAGTTATTCATGGCAAAGAGACAATAATCATTGCCAATGATGCAACAGTTAAAGGTGGAACATACATCAAAGAAACCATTAAAAAACATTTACGCGCACAGGAAATTGCAATGGAAAACCATTTACCTTGTGTTTACATGGTTGATTCCGGTGGAGTTTTTCTCCCTGAACAAGCAAAAGTTTTTCCTGATAAAGATCACTTTGGAAGATTATTTTTTAATCAAGCCCAACTCTCAGCCAAAGGTATTCCCCAAATTGCAATTGTTATGGGATCGTGTACTGCCGGAGGAGCTTATGTTCCGGCAATGAGTGATGAAACCATAATTGTAAAAAATCAGGGAACAATATTTCTCGGAGGACCTCCTCTGGTTAGAGCAGCTACCGGCGAAGTTGTTACTCCCGAAGAACTTGGCGGAGCATTAGTTCATACTTCTATTTCCGGTGTTGCTGATCATCTTGCCGAGAACGACACTCATGCAATTCAAATATGTAGAAATATTTTTGAAAATCTTGAACTAAAAGACAAACAAGAATTAGAGATTGAAGATATTGAAGAACCTCTTTACGATTCCGAAGAATTATACGGCATTGCTCCTGTTGATCTAAGAAAAATGGTTGACCCGCACGAAATCATTATGCGTATTGTTGACGGAAGTAAATTTCATGAATTCAAAGAAAATTACGGAAAGTCCCTTGTAACAGGTTTCGCAAAAATTATGGGATTTCCTGTTGGAATTCTTGCAAATAATGGTGTGCTGTTTTCAGAATCTGCACTAAAAGGAACTCACTTTATAGAATTATGTACTTCACGAAAAATACCATTATTGTTCCTCCAGAATATAACCGGCTTTATGGTTGGAAAAGATTTTGAAAGAGGTGGAATTGCCAAAGATGGAGCAAAACTGGTTCATGCTGTTTCTAATGCCACTGTTCCTAAGTTTACTGTTATTTTCGGAGGTTCGTTCGGAGCAGGAAACTACGGAATGGCAGGTAGAGCGTTTAACCCAAGATTAATGTTTATGTGGCCTAATGCAAAAATCTCTGTAATGGGTGGAATGCAAGCTGCAAATGTTTTGATAACCGTAAAAAAAGATCAATACAAAGATCAGGGAAAAGAAATGCCAAAAGAAGAAATTGAAGCTCTCAGAAAATCAATAATGGAAAAATATGATCACGAAGGTTCGGCTTATTTCAGTACAGCCCGTCTTTGGGATGATGGTATTATTGATCCTGTTGATACGAGAAAAGTTATCGCGATGGGAATTGCAGCATCACTAAATGAGGAATTCCCTAATCAGAAATATGGTGTTTTTAGAATGTAATAATGAAAAATGGGAAAAATGGGGAATAAGGGATATAATGGAAATAGGGGAATAAAGAAATTTTCATTGTCTTAAACCTTTATACCCTTATTTCCTCTATACCCTTTTAAAAATTAGGAAATAGTAATTAATTAATAAACTGATTGGTTACAAATAATCAAAAAGGAATAATAATAATGAAAAACTTTCAAAATATAGAGTTCGAATTAACTGAAAACATAGGTACTGTCTGGCTTAACCGTCCTGACAAGCACAACGCCATGAATGCCGAAATGATCGCCGAGATAATTGATTGTTTCGAAGAGATAAATACAATGGATGAAGTGCGTATTGCAGTATTGCGGGGACGTGGAAAATCATTTTGTGCCGGTGCCGACCTTAATTATATGAAAGGCATTGCAGAATTTGGTTTAGAAGAAAATTATCAGGACAGTCTGAGATTAGCAAAATGTTTTAACGTAATTTATACTTGCAACAAACCAACTATAGCTGTTGTGCAGGGTGCTTCAATTGGTGGAGCAAATGGTTTGCTTGCTGCCTGCGATTTTGTTTATTGTGCTGATGATACCAAATTTGCTTTCGCAGAAGTAAAACTTGGAATTGTTCCGGCAACTATTTCGCCTTATGTAGTAAAACGAATAGGCGAATTTGGTGCCAGAGACCTGATGCTTACAGGAAAAAGATTCCTCGGAAAAGAAGCTGAACATTATCGTCTTGTAAACAAATCATTAGCTGCCGAAGAATTGGATGAACAAGTAAACAAAACCATAAAAATATTAATGTCGAGTGGCCCTGATGCAATGGCTGCCTGCAAAAAATTAATTTACACAATCTCAAACAAATTGGATTTTGAAGAATCTATTGATTATACTTCGAGACTGATAGCAGAACTTCGGGCATCGAAAGAAGGACAAGAAGGCATGGCATCATTTCTTGAAAAAAGAAAACCAAATTGGGTAAAAAAGAAATAACGAATATTAAAAAGATCATAATGAAAAAAAGACCTATAAAATTTAGTTTAATATATCGAGATATGTTTCAATCTTCGGGGAAATATCAACCCCGGGTTGACCAACTTAAAAAGATCGCACCTGTGATTGTTGAAATGGGTTGTTTTTCGAGGATAGAAACTAACGGTGGAGCTTTTGAGCAGGTTAATTTGCTTTACGGCGAAAATCCAAACAAAGCAGTAAGAGAATGGACAAAACCTTTTAACAAAGCAGGAATCCAAACACACATGCTCGAACGGGCATTGAATGGTATTCGAATGTTTCCTGTTCCTGCTGATGTTCGACATCTAATGTATAAAGTTAAAAAAGCTCAGGGAGTAGATATATCGCGTTCATTCTGCGGATTAAACGACCCGAGAAATCTCGAACTTTCGGTAAAATATGCCAAAGAAGCCGGGATGATCTCGCAAGCTGCTTTGAGTATCACCCACTCAAAAATCCATACAGTTAAATATTTTATGGATATTGTTGATAAAGTTGTGGAATTTGGTGCTGATGAAATTTGCTTGAAAGATATGGCTGGAATTGGTCGTCCTGTTACTCTCGGGAAATTAGTAAAATCTATTAAAGATAAACATCCTGAAATTATTGTCCAGTATCACGGACATTCAGGACCAGGTTTTTCTGTGGCTTCTACTCTTGAAGTTGCTAAAGCCGGTGCCGATTATATTGACGTGGCAATGGAGCCGTTATCATGGGGAACCGCTCATCCCGATGTTATCACAATTCGTGAGATGCTTTATGATGCAGGATTTGATGTTCCTGAAATTAATATGAAAGCATACATGGAAGCCAAAGCTTTGACACAAAGTTTTATGGATGACTTTTTGGGTCATTTTATTAATCTCAAAAACAGATTCCTATCATCATTAATGATACAATCAGGACTTCCGGGCGGAATGATGGGAAGTTTAATGGCTGACCTGAAAGGAGTTCATCAGGGAATTAATATTTCGCTTAAAGCACATGGACATGATGAACTTACCGAAGATGAACTTCTTGTAAAATTATTTGATGAAGTAGCTTTTGTTTGGCCAATACTTGGATACCCGCCTCTTGTTACTCCATTCAGTCAGTATGTAAAAAATGTTGCATTGCTTAACATAGTCCAGCTTGCAAAAGGAGAAGAAAGATATTCGATGATGGATGAAAACACATGGAATATGATCCTTGGAAAAGCAGGAAAATTACCCGGACCACTCGCACCTGAAATACTTGATCTTGCAAAAAGTAAAGGAATGAAGTTTTATAAAGGTGTTCCACAAGATGCTTATCCTGACGTTCTTGACAAATACAGAAAAGAAATGCTTGAGAATGACTGGGAAACAGGCGAAAATGACGAAGAATTATTCGAATTTGCTATGCACGAAACCCAATACAGGGATTATAAATCCGGTCTCGCCAAGAAAAGATTCGATGATGAAATTCATAAAATTAAATCACAAAATTCAAATACTAAAACTCAAGTTGCCGTGAAAGAAAAACAAGCTCCTAACCGTAATTCATATTCAAAAAATGAAGTTGATTATCCAATTGCTATGATAGCATATTTGCTTTATGGATTGAATAATAAATCAATAACTCCTCCAGAACCTTGTTTGAAAAAACATAATATTTGGGAATCAATAGGATACTGGAGGCATCTAATTACAATAAATATTGTATTCGATGAAAAAGATTATAGCATAAATATCAATAAAGCAAAAAATGGTGAATATGAATTTGAAATCTCTGACAAGACATTCATAACAAAACTTGAATATATTGATCAGGGCGAAATTGATATTACTATTGATGATGAAACTTATTTTGCAAATATCCAAAAAGGGGATAGCGGTAAAACAAAAGTAACTATTAATAAAAAAGATTTCCAATTTGTTCGTAATGATATTCTTGAAGAAGATGTAGCTTCAACAGAAGGAGGAGAATCATCAATTGATGAGGGAAACAATCTTATTTCTCCGTTACCGGGAAGAGTTTTTAAAATCAATGTAAAAAAAGGTGATGAGGTTAAAAAAGATGAAGTTGTTTTAATAATTGATGCTATGAAAATGGAAAACAACATAATAGCCAAAAAAGATATGGTTATTACAAATGTTGTTGTTTCTCTTGATGAAATGGTTGATGCCGGTCAGGCACTTGTCGAATTCGAATAATGAGTACGGTTTAAAAGTCATCCTAGGCGGATGACTATCAATATGAATTTTTACTTTTTAGACCGGACTCAATAATAATAAACAAAATAATAAAACATAAAATAATGAATTTTGAATTAACCGAAGAACAGCAATTAATACGTGAAACCGTCAGAGATTTCGCCGAAAGGGAAATAAAACCATTAGCTAAAGAATTAGATGAAAAAGCAGAATTTTCAATTGAACTAACAAAAAAAATTGGAGAATTAGGCTTATTCGGAATGTACCTTCCTGAAAAATATGGTGGTCAGGAATTAGATACTTTGTCGTATATTATTGCTGTAGAAGAATTAGCACGAGTTGACGGCTCACAAGCAGCAACACTTGCAGCTCATAATTCACTTGGTATCGGGCCACTATATTATTATGGTACTGAGGAACAAAAGATGAAATATCTCCCTCAACTTTGTACAGGAGAGGCTTTATGGGGATTCGGGCTAACCGAACCTGATGCAGGTTCCGACTCAAGAGGCACAAAAACCAAAGCTGTTTTAAAAAATGATGAATGGATAATTAACGGCTCAAAAATATTTATTACTAATGGTTCATCCGAAATCTCAATTGGTTCGGCAGTACAATTGGTTACCGGCGAAAAAGACGGAAAAAAAGAATTTACTTGTCTGATAGTTGACAAAGGCACTCCTGGATTTAAGAGAGTTGCCATGCACGGCAAAATGATGTGGAGAGCTTCCGATACCGCCGAGCTTTATTTTGATGATTGCAAAGTGCCAAAAGAAAATATTCTTGGCGAGATAGGACAAGGATCAAAAATAATGCTGAGTACACTTGATAATGGAAGATTGTCGATTGCAGCAATGGGATTGGGATGTGCTCAGGGAGCTTTTGAATTAGCACTTCAATATTCTCAGGAAAGAAAACAGTTCGGGAAACCAATTTGTAAATTTCAGGTCAATGCTTTTAAATTAGCCGATATGGCAACAAAAATTGAGCTTGCCCGAAACCTGCTTTATAAAGCCTGCTGGCTGAAAGACAACAAAAAACCATTTGCCAAGGAAGCTGCCATGTCTAAACTTTATTGCTCTGAAGTTGCTAAAGAAGTTGCTGATGAAGCAGTTCAATTACATGGTGGATATGGATTGATGAAAGATTATGATGTTGAACGTTTTTACCGCGATCAGAGATTATTGCAAATAGGCGAAGGCACTTCAGAGATACAACGGCTTGTGATTTCAAGATATATCGGTTGTTAACCTCAATACCAAAACATAACATTATGAAATATAAAACCCTTTGGAAACCAAATAAAGAAAAAGCCCAAAAGTCGCAAATGTTTGATTTTCTTACAGAGATAAATCAAAAATATAATCAGGAATTTAAAGAATATTATGACCTTCATCAATGGAGCATCGAAAATGTTAGTGATTTCTGGGGAGAATTCTGGGAATATTCCAAGATCATCAATTCAAAAAAATATAATTTTGTTGTTGATGATCCTAAAAAAATGCCAGATGCCAAGTGGTTTGAAGGAGCACGATTAAACTATGCCGAAAATCTTCTTCAGCGAAGAGACAATCATCCTGCAATAATTTTCAGAGGAGAAGACAAAGTAAAAAAAACAATCACTTATAAAGAATTATTTGATGAAGTCCATCGCATAGCCGAAGGACTAAAACGACTTGGTGTTAAAAAGAACGACAGAGTTACAGGATTTGTTCCAAACATGCCGGAGGCAATTATCGCAATGCTGGCAGCTTCTTCTATCGGTGCTATCTGGTCATCTTCATCACCAGATTTTGGGATAAAAGGTGTACTTGACCGTTTCAGTCAGATTGAGCCAAAAGTAGTTTTTGCTGCTGATGGATATTTTTTCAAAGGTAAAATTTTTGATTCTCAGGAAAAACTAAAAGGAATACTTGACAAATTACCTTCAGTAGAAAAAGTTATTTTGATTGATTATACAGGAAATCGAAATACCGAAGAAATTTCAAATGCCATGACATGGGAAGACCTCGCCCAACCGGCAAAAGAGGAAATGACTTTTGAGCAACTTCCGTTTGATCATCCTTTATACATTATGTATTCTTCGGGAACAACAGGTCTTCCGAAAAGCATAGTGCATTCTGCCGGAGGAGCTTTAATTCAGCATCTTAAAGAACTCCGTTTACATTGTGATCTTACAGAAAATGACACAATTTTTTATTTCACAACTTGTGGTTGGATGATGTGGAACTGGTTTGTAAGTAGCCTCGCTGTTGGAGCAACTATTGTTTGTTTTGATGGAAATCCGTTTTATCCCGAAGCAGATGCCTTACTAAAAATGGCTGATGAATTAGGTATTACAATCTTTGGGACGAGTGCAAAATATATTGCATCACTCGAAGCAGCCGGAGTTGTGCCGATGGAAATTTCGGATTTCCCTAAACTTAAAGCCATTACTTCCACGGGTTCTCCTTTATCAGATGATAGTTTTGAATATGTTTATGATAAATGGAAAAAAGATGTTCAACTTTCTTCAATCTCCGGTGGAACGGATATTATCTCTTGTTTTGTGTTAGGTTGTCCGATTTTGCCGGTTTATCGTGGAGAGATTCAATGCAAAGGACTCGGTATGGATGTGGATTGTTTTGATATTAATACAAACTCAATTATCGGACAACAAGGTGAGCTTGTTTGCAAAACAGTTTTTCCTTCGATGCCTGTTTATTTTTGGAATGACGCTGACGGTAAAAAATATAATTCTGCATATTTTGAAGAATACCCGGGAATTTGGCATCATGGCGACTTTATTGAAATAAGCAAGCATGGTGGAGTGGTTATGTTAGGTCGTTCGGATGCAACTCTGAATCCGGGCGGAGTACGAATAGGAACTTCCGAAATTTATCGTGTTGTTGAAAATATTAATGAAATTGAAGATTCGGTGGTCATTGGACAGCAATTTGAAGAAGACGAAAGAATTATTCTTTTTATTAAATTAAATGAAGGATTTGAACTCTCGGACGAATTAAAGAAAAAGATTGCAATTCTGATAAGATCGAATTGCAGTCCGCGACATGTACCTGCTGTAATTCTTACTACTACTGATGTTCCTTATACCCTTAACGGGAAAAAAGTGGAAGTAGCAGTTAAAAAAATTATTCACGGAAAAGATGTAAAAAACAAAGATGCTCTAAGAAATCCGGGATGTTTAGAGAATTTTAAAAATAGAGATGAACTACGCTAATTTATCGGTTGGGCTATGTTTAATACCGATTACTAATCAAAATGCCCTTTAAGTTCGTTTCACTTCTTTAAGCATTTTTATTTTAGTACAAATAATTTACTTGTTCAATTTTTTAATATAGTACGAAAACCTGCATTAAATAAACCCTTTGTTCTGTTTTCGATACTTTTTCGTAATCAAAAACATAAATATCTATATTTAAACTGGTAAGCTGTTTATATTTGTTCGATTTGGGTGTCCTATGTCGAAAACAGGAGAAACCGGAGCAATTCTCGATGACCATCTTTACGTAAATGAGGTCTAATTAAAAAAAACCGGTTGCTATTTTTTAAGTAATTCATTGATTAGTTTTATTTCTCATAGATCTTAAGACCTTCAATAAACCGGTAGTCTTTAAGATTTAGTGTGTATAATTCAATATCGTTAGGCCAAAGCAGTAGCAGCAATAAACCCATCAGGCAGAGCTAATTTGTGGCTCAAAACATACTTATTCATAATATTGATGAAAATATCACATGTTTTCTTATCAATATCAAGTATGCTTAGATTATTAAGATCCATATTAATTTTGTTCAATTCTTTTTTGTTAAATGCACCGTATATTAGTTCACCAGCTGTAATGGTACTAACAGCAATATTTTGTTGTCCAATTTTTTTAAGTGTCGAAATAATATCGGTGTTGTTTCGATAAAGTTCAATTATAACATCAGTATCGCAGAGTACTATTTTGATATGTTCCATGCTTGTTTTCTAAGTTCTTTAGCATCAATTTCTCTGTTTTTCCATAATCCCGCAGAACTAAAGAAATCATAATTAGCACTAACTTTTTTCTTTTTTACCTCTTCTACTTCAACAAAATCAAGTTGCTTGATAAGCTGCATCAGGAAAGACAATTTACTGCTATCCTTTATTTTAAGAATTAATTGTTCCATGATTACAAAGATAATACAAAAAGGTATTAATACAAAACAATATTTTCATAAACCTATCACAACAACTCATTAGCCAACGAAGCAAGCTCCGAGCGTTCTCCTTTTTCCAGCCGAATATGAGCGTAAATTTCGTGATGCTTTATCTTATCGATCATGTGTGATAATCCGTTACTTTGAGAATCAAGATAAGGAGTATCTATCTGATAAATATCTCCGGTAAAAACTATTTTAGTACCTTCCCCTGCTCTTGTGATAATGGTTTTAACTTCGTGAGGTGTAAGATTTTGAGCTTCATCAACAATAAAACAAACATTAGAAATACTTCTCCCACGAATGTATGCGAGTGGAGTAATTACAAGTTTTTCACTTTCAAGTGCAATATTTACCGCTTTAAATTCTTTATCGTTTTCGTTATACTGATTTTTTATAAATTTCAAATTATCCCACAAAGGCTCCATATAAGGGTCAATTTTTTCTTTAATATCCCCGGGAAGGTATCCGATATCTTTATTGCTTAAAGGAACAATTGGTCGTGCAAGATAAATCTGTTTAAACTGACGACGCTGTTCCAAAGCCCCTGCGAGAGCAAGAAGAGTTTTTCCGGTTCCTGCCACACCCTGCAAAGTAACCAGTTTTACATCAGGATTACTGATGGCATGCAAAGCAAATACCTGCTCGGCATTTCTCGCTTTGATTTTATATGCCGGACGTTTTTCTACTCTTTCTATCTGTTTGCTGATAGGGTTGAAAAAAGCCAGTGCAGAAGCATTTGCGCTTTTTAAGATGAAATAATGATTTGGAAAAGGTTCTTCAATATTCAAATCTTCTACAAGACAAAATCCATCGTTATAGATCTTATCAATAATTTCGTCAGAAACATTTTCAAGTATTGTCTTTCCGGCGTATAATGATTCAAGGTCTTTAATTTTTCCGGTTTCAAAATCCTCTGCCTGAATATTTAATGACTTGGCTTTTAATCTGAGGTTAATATCTTTTGAAACAAGTATTACTTTCTTCGATGGATTTTCCTTTGCCATGATAAGAGCGGCATTCAAAATTCGGTGATCGGGTTTGTCTTCCCCGAAAATTTTCCGGGCATCCAGTTCACTTTGCTCGTTCATAACAACTTTTAATTTCCCACGATCTTTTCCATTTATGGCAATCCAATTTTGAAGAGTATATTTTCCGGAAAGTTTATCCATTATCCTGATAAATTCCCTTGCTTCAAAATTCTTGTTATCGTTACCTTTTTTGAAATTATCCAACTCTTCGAGCACAGTTATCGGAATTGCAACATCATTATCTTCAAAACTATTTATTGAGTCATGATTGTGCAAAATCACTGATGTATCCAGTACAAATATCTTTTTCTGTTTTTCCTTTTTCTTCGGCATATTGTCTTATTTTTTTCAATTATAAAATTAATGATTTTTTTTGTTACGATTATTATTTATAGCCATAAATCCGCAAATAAAATATATAAATAGCCGCGAATGCGCGAATAACTATATAGAAATTAAACATTCAATAACATTATTTATTGTTATTGTAAAGTCAATACATCTATCTCCTAAATCAAATTTTTTCATTTTAAA
>JAIORY010000107.1 GCA_021107915.1 Bacteroidales bacterium
ATAAGTTAAACTTACAACTTTTTCATTTCCAACTTTCATTACAATTGTTTTGTTTTAAATAATTATTTGATATTCTTTATATTATAGATTTTTTGCAAATATATAATATTATTTTTAACTATAAAAAATTTGAATTGAGTTTATTAGAAATGTTTAATATTATCAGAAAATAAAAAAAATTCTCATACTTATTAATATTTTACTATTTTTACAAACCCGTTTTTTTTTACTATTAATGAAAAAGAATTTTAAAGTTAAAGAATTAGAAACTTTTGAGGATTTTCGTATCCCAAAGACAAAAAGGATATTTGATATTTTATTCTCATCTATCGCTTTACTAATAGTTTCCCCTGTTCTTTTAATAACAGCTTTATTAATAAAAATTGAATCAAAAGGACCCATTATTTTCAAATCAGATAGAGTTGGTACAGGCTATGATATTTTTTGTTTTTACAAATTTAGATCAATGTATATTGGATCGGAAAATAAACGAGCTGAACTTTCTAAACTCAATCAGTATTTAATTAACGAACATAATAAAAGCGAAGAAAAACTTGATACAGATATATGTCCCGAATGTGAACGACTTGGATATCCATGCTCACCAATTCTTTTTATTGATGGAAATCAAATTTGCGAAAACTTTTATCTTTACAAAAAGAGATTACATTCTACAAAAACAACATTTTTTAAAATTAAAAATGATCCGCGAGTAACAAAAATAGGGAAAATCATCAGGATAACAAATATTGACGAATTGCCTCAGCTTATAAATGTTTTAAAAGGAGATATGTCTATTGTTGGCAATCGCCCCTTACCACTTTATGAAGCTGAGATGCTAACTTCCGACCAATGGGCATTACGATTTCTTGCACCTGCCGGAATTACAGGTTTATGGCAAGTTAATTTGGGAGGAAAAAATATTATTTCGGGGGAAGCTCGAAAAACTCTTGATAATAAATACACCCTTGATAAATCATTTTGGAAAGACATTCTGATTATCATTAAAACTATCCCTGTTATGTTTCGTAGAGGTAATATTTAAAATCAAAACATTTCCGCTTTTTTTGTTTAGACTATAAATGATTAATTCAATTATTATTTAATATCTTCAAGTGCTTTTAACCGTTGCAGCAATGTTGGATGCGAGTAATAAAAAAACACATAAAGAGGATGCGGACGTAAGTTACTCAAATTGTCAACAGATAATTTTATTAAAGCTTTTTCTAATGCTTCAGTACTGTATTTTTCTCCGGCAAATTGATCAGCCTGATACTCATTTTTTCTTGACACGAAATTCATTACCAAGCCAATAAACAATGAAAGTGGACTATATAAAAGTCCAAAGGCAAGAATACCCATATGAAAGCTTCCTTTAGTAGCTCCCAAAGCTTGTGACAAAATAGGATTCCCAATGAACAATGACAAAATAAACAACATTATTCCTGTTTGAATAATAGAAAGTACCATTCCTAACATAGTATGTTTTTTTTTATAATGACCGATCTCATGAGCTAAAACAGCAACAAGTTCTTCGATACTATGATTCTCAATAAGAGTGTCATACAAAACAATTCTTTTTTTAGGTCCTAATCCGCTGAAATATGCATTAGCTTTTTTGGATCTTTTTGATCCGTCAATTTTATAGATATTATCAAGTTTAAAATCAACCTTATTAGCAAAATTTTCAATTGCCGAACGCAATTCACCTTCTTCCAATGGTGTTTGTTTATTGAATAAAGGAACTAATAATGTTGAATAAAACATTGTCATAAATATCATAAACAAACTAATGGCACCCCATGCAATAATCCAAAACCATTCACCTGTTGATAAATAAATCCAAACGATTAGTGCCAGCAATCCTCCACCAATTATAGCTCCCAATAATAATCCCTTAATTTTATCAAGAATAAATGTTTTTACGTTTGTAGTATTAAATCCAAATTTTTCTTCAATAACAAATACCGAATATATTGAAAAGGGAGTTGACAAAATATCTCCTGCCAGTCCTAATATCCCAAAAAACAAAAGTGCCATTAAAATCGAATTTTGAGTAATACCTCGAACAAATTCATCAAGAAATGCAAACCCACTTAAGAAAAGGATTAATAATATGGCAATAAAAGAAATAGAATCGGTAAGTTGGGAAAAACGATGTTTCACCTTCTCATACTCCTGTGAAGTTGCATATTTCTTTTCATCATAAATCCCTTTTAATTCTTTCGGCAGTTTATTCGACCATTTTAATGTATTAAGATAATCAAATGATCTTTCAAGAAAAAAATCAAAAATAATTATTACTATTATGATTATGAAAATTGTATTACTCATGTTTTTTTATTCTTTAGTAAAAATTTTATTGTTATTTTAGTTGAAATGCAAAAATGATTAAATGCGAAAATGATTAAATATTTCTTTAATTTTAAATTTCAGTCATTTTAAATATACCCATAAATATCATAAACAACATATCCAATAGTTTCGTGAATTAACTTTTTCCATAAAATAAAATTCACTAACTGCGGAATAAATAAATGCTCGAACTGGTATCGCCGAATTCCTGCGTATTTATTTGTGGAATATGGAATAACATTAATATCTTGTTTTTTAAAGCAACCCAAAGACCGTCTCATGTGAACAGCAGATGTTATCAATAATATATTTTCTTTTTCAAGATGATTTTTCTTTAATATTCTTGCACAATAAACTGCATTTTGATAAGTATTATCCGATAAAGTATCTATTAATATATCTTTTTCATTAATACCAATTTGGAGAAGAAAATCTTTTAAAAGTTCGGCTTCGAGCATATCCCGAAAAATTAAATTACCTGCTCCACCGGATAAAAGAATTTTATCTATTTTTCCTGTTTTGTATAATTCTATTGCCTGCAAAACCCTGTCGATATTATTCCGATATGTTCGGCGATCATTAATATAATCGTAAGTAATTGTTCCACCACCCATTACAATCCCAACTTTATAGTTATCGGCTAAATTTTCAGTTCTTGTAACCTGAATTTCCCAAACTCTCATCAATTCATCAATAATAAATGAATTTGAAAAAAAATAAAATAACAATAATGCAGCAATCAGTAGTTTTTTCGATCTTTTACTGTTCTTCTTAAAATAAATTAATGAAAAGATTAATAAACCTATAACCAACAAAACCGGAGACATAAATATCTCTAATATTTTTGAAATTATAAAAAACATAATGCTAATATTAGATTATAATATTTATTACTAATAAGTGCCTAAAGTTTGGAGTGCCTAAAATGCCTAGAGTTCTAGTTTAGTGCCAAATCATTGCAAAAATAGCATTCCGAAAACTATCGGAATTATCTGTCAATAATTTATTATCCAATTTAATGAACTTTAGGCACTTTTAACTTTAGTTCACTCTAAACTTTAGTTCACTCCAAACTTTAGTTCACTCTAAGTACTAATTTTAATACCCACCGCCTCTTCGTCTAAAAAACCATTCGGCAGTTAATAATGCAAGAATAATAAAAAATATCCAATAAATATCTATTAATTCAGTAAAGCGTTTTTGTGAATATGTTATTGAACTAATATCCTCTCTCTCGTTTATTACTTTTGCTATATCATTTATTTGATGAGGGTAAAACATTTTCCCACCTGTATTTTTAGCTAATTTGAATAATATGTTATGATTGGCAACAAGCCTGAGCGTTTCAATATTCATCGTTTTGACAATGAATTTACCATTTTTCTTAAACCATTTTCCTGCAATATTTACTTTTGCAAGATAGATGTAAGAACCAGGCTGTAAACTACCTGCATTCAAATGATATACTTTTTCGTCTCTGCCAAAAACAAACGGATATTTTTTTCCTTCCTCGTCAATAATTGTCATTTCAATTTCAGGATCATTTATCAGTTCATAAGACTTATTATAAACCTCAGCGTCGAATTTAATATTTTCATTTTCATTAAATTTATTTTTTGAATTGATCCTAAAATAACTTTTATCGGTTTTAACTGATAAATATTGAATTGTCTTTAAAATTAATTCATTGAAAGAGCTATTATCATTATTTTTAAGATAATCATGTAATTTCCATCTCCATAATCCTTCACCTAAAATCACTCCACATTTTGAATCAGAATTTTGACTAAAAAGCATTAACGGATCAGGTGTAATAATATTTCCAATTTTCTGAAAAAGAAGAATGTTTGAAGAATTTGAAATTTCATAACTGCCTGGTAAGCTTAATAAAGGAGGAAAATTATTTATTTTGTTAAAAACAGAATTCTTTAAAAGAAATAAAGGAAAGTTATCATTACAGGCAGGAAATATTTCCTCCTGATTGATTTTATTATTAAATATCTTTATCCCGCTGTGTAAATTGTTAAATAATCTCATATATGTTTGTGAACCTAGAATATACAAAACCGGAATTCCTTTATCATTAATCTTTTTACTGATATTAATAGCCGGAAATTTCAAAGATGGTATCTGATGAAGAATAACAAGATCATAATTATCAACCGGCTTTAATGATTCACCTGCAATAAATTCATCAACATCATAATTTTCATTTTGCTCAAGAACAGAGGTTATTGCCGAAATATCAGGATGCGGTGAATTTGCAAGCAATAATATTTTTTGTCGCGAATCAATAATATCTACAAATATATCCTGCGAATTATTAGAAGTACTTATCTCATCTTTTATTTTCCCAATTGAAACTTTGTAATGTTGCATACCTGTATCGGCAGCATTCAGAGTAAACCGTATTGTTTTTATAAAATGATCTGATGAAATAATTACATCATCACTAAATACAATTTTGTCATCATGTTTAACAGAAACTTTTGTTTTAGAATCTTTACATTTATCTGCCTTTATTACTATTTCAGCATGGAAATCATTTCCATAAAAAACAAGTCTGTTATAATTTACTTTTGATAATATCAGATCTTTTCTAACATTTGTATCTCCAAGTGCAATTGTATAAATCGGAAAATTTAACCCCTTAGAAGAATACAATGGATTCACCCCTTTATTATACAACCCGTCGCTTGCCAATATAAGAGCACCAATATTTCTGTTTGAAAATCTTGCTTTTATTTCATTAAACAAAGAAGATATATCAGTTTGTTTTTCAGAAAATGTAATGACCTCATTTTCAGTAATGTTTTCACCAAAAACAAATTTCTTAACATTACATTTTTCCTTAAGTTTTTTTGAAAGATCATTAAAACCGACAAGATAATCTTCAAAATAAAAAGCAGAATCATTAGCGTTAATGATTGATTCAGAATTATCATGTGCGATTACCACAAGAGGTTTTTCGGTATTTCTGATAGTAGTTTTCAATAATGGGGAGAGCAACAAAAACGAGATAATACTAATTAACAGAAAACGAAAAAATGCCATGGTTTTAATTATCCATGGCGAAAATTCATAATTTCTGTTTTTGTAATATAGTATTACTGCATAAAGCAATCCCAACAATAAACATAACAGAAAAAACCAAAAAGGATATTCGGTTTTTATATTCAATTTTTTACCTTTCTATTTTATGTATTCATACCACCGCAAACGCTAATAACCTGCGCTGTAACATAATCCGACAGATCTGAACCAAGAAAAACAGCAATTTTTGCTACATCTTCAGGTTTTCCTGATCTACGAAGCGGGATTGTTTTTATCCAGTCTTTTTTTACATCATCCGGTAATTTTGCCGTCATTTCGGTTTCGATAAATCCTGGAGCAATAGCATTGCAGCGAATATTTCGTGAACCCAATTCCATAGCAATTGATTTTGTAAATCCAATTAATCCTGCTTTAGAAGCAGAATAATTTGATTGTCCGCCATTGCCACTCAAACCAACAACAGAACTCATATTTATTATTGAGCCTGAGCGTTGTTTAAGCATGAATCGCTGAACAGCCTTTGTAAGATTAAAAACAGATTTTAGGTTTACTTTAATAACAATATCCCAATCAGCTTCGGTCATACGCAGAAGCAAATTATCGCGAGTTATTCCAGCGTTATTTACAAGGATGTCAATTTTTTCAAAATCAGCAATAACATTGTTTATAAGAGTTTCGGCAGCAGAAAACGAACTAGCATCAGAAACAAATGCTTTACCTTTCACTCCAATTTTTTGAAGTTCTTTTTCAAGCTCTTTTGCATTATCATCATAAAATAGATCAGAAAATGCTATATCAGCACCTTCTTCGGCATATTTCAATGCAATTGCTTTTCCTATTCCTCTGGATGCACCGGTAATTAGTGCTACTTTTCCCTCAAGTAGTTTCATTTTTTTTAGTTTATTGGTTAGATGTCAAAAATAGTATAATAATTTTGGATTATCCAAAATATGAAGTATTAATATTTTGTAAGTTAAACTAATCTAAAGGATGTCTATTGAAAAATAATTATCTTATGAAAACAATAAACAGCATTCATTTAAGCATATAAGCATTTGTTACCTTTTCGGCATAATGATTAGTTACAACTTAAGTTCTTATATATAATAGTAATTCAGAAAGTTAATTAATCATAAAAAAATAGATTCACGATAGCTCCTCCATCTTTCATGTTTTTAATTTCGACTTTTCCTTGATGAGCATCCATTATCAATTTCACAGAGGCAAGTCCCAACCCAAGTCCTTCGGAATGCATTATATCATCTGAGGAAAAATAATTGAATAATTTTTCTTTTGCTTCATCAGAAAATCCGGTGCCGTTATCTTTAAAACTCACGATAACCTTATCATTATCACGATACACAATTATCTTAATTTCATCCTTATCGGGAGAATATTTTATTGCATTATCAATTATACTTTCAAAACAATCTTTTAGTAATTCATAATCACCAACAATTTTAATATTGTCGGGGACAACATTGATATTGAAATTAATTTTCTTCTCTATTTTTTGCAATTTTGTTTCAAAACAATTATTTATTAAATCTTTTAAACCAACAAAATTTGTTTTCATTAAATATCTTTCGGTATTTAATGAAGTAATTAGCAAGGCAGTTTCAGAAAATTTTACCAAGCGATCAGAAGCTATCTTTAAATTTTTAATATAACCATTTTTATCATTTATTTCAGTTGAATCAGTTAGAAGAGAAGTTAAGCCTTGAATACCATTCAAAGGAGTTCGCATTTCGTGACTGATGATATTTAAAAAATCACCTTTTGCTTTATCCAAAGTCAATAATTTCTTGTTTGCATATCTCAGTTTAATAGTTCGTTCAAGTACTTTTTGTTCGAGTGTTTTATTGATATTTGCTAATTGCTCATTTTTATCTTTAAGCTCAAGATGAGTTCTGACACGTGCCAATAATTCTTCGGCATTAAAAGGCTTTGTAACATAATCGCGTGCTCCCAGCTTAAAGCCTTTTATTACACTTTCTTTATCGGCTTTTGCTGTTAAAAATATTACAGGTATTGAAGCAGTTTCAGGATCTGCCATTATTGTTTTACAAACTTCGTATCCATCAATCTCAGGCATCATTATATCAAGTAATATTAAATCAAACTTGTTTTTTTTAATTAAAGACAATGCATGATTTCCATCTTGTGTATATGATATCTGATATTTTTCATTAATAAGTATATTTCCCAGAACTTGTATGTTTTTCGGAACATCATCAACAATAAGTATCCTAAAATCCTTATTTTCCTTTACTTTATTCATAATAATTGAAGTTAAATTTCCCGTGAATAATAATTCTTAAAATTAAACAAAAATTACGAATTATATAAAAAATTAAATAATTAGGTTAAATATTATTAAATATAAATAGATGGATTATTGTAAATTATTACTGATTAGGCATGGTTTTCTATTTTTCTCCATTTTTATTTAAATCCTTTAGTGATTTTATAAGGCTTGGAAATGAATTCAATTTGTAATTTGTTTTTTCCACATCAAAGTTTTCTGCATCTTTTATCATTCCTGACCCAAAATTCTCAATATCAATAATATTATTATCAGCACCAAATTTTTTAACAAGTTTAGCAAAGTCTTTAATTTCATGAATGAAATGATTTTCGCTGACTTTTTTCCAAAGGGGCACCAATTCATCATCAATTTTTCTGATAATTTCCGGTAATAATTTCATTATTTCATCCGAAAAATTTTCAATTTCAATCATTTCAGATTTTATTGTTTTTATATATGAGGAGGGCTTTTTTATATTTGTATATTTTAAAAACCTAATAAGTTCATTAATTATATCTGTTAACTTAACAGGTTTGATTAGTATGCCATCAAATCCTTTTTTTCTTATTTCAAACTTATCGGATTTCATTGCTGTAGCAGTTAGTGCAATAATTGGCAAGTTATTAAATTCCTTTATGTTTTTTATTGTTTTCATTGCTTCAAAACCATCAATAAGCGGCATTCTAATATCCATTAAAATAAGGTCGGGGTGTTCACTTTTAGTTTTTTCAATAGCCTCTTTTCCATTTACGGCTTCAATAATTTTAATTTTTGTTTTATCAAAAACTTCTTTAATAATATTTCGATTTGTTTTTACATCATCAGCAACAAGTACTTTAGCTTTATCAAATATTATATTGTTATAATCAATTTCTTGTTTTGTATATTTTTCTGGTAGAACCGACGAAATAGAAACGTCTTTAATAATTACATCGAATTTGCTGCCTTTATCAATAATACTTTCGATAATAATCTCACCTCCCATAACTTCAACTAGTCGTTTGGTAATTGAAAGACCAAGTCCGGTTCCGCCATACATTTTTTGGCTTTGACCTTCTTTTTGATAGAAAGGATCAAATATTTTATTTTGATTAGTTTTTGAAATACCAATACCCGTATCTTCAACTGAAATTAAAAAATCTAAAGTGCTTTTCTTTTTATTAATAATAATTTTTCTTGCAGAAATTTTTATATACCCTTTTTGAGTAAATTTAATTGCATTCCCAATTAAATTAAATAATATTTGTCGAATTTTAATTTCGTCAAGAATCAAGCTATTTGGAATTTCTTTTGAAATATCAATAATAAAATCAAGTCCTTTTTCTTTAATTTTCTGATCAAATATCTGTCTAATATCACTAAACAAAGCATGTGGGTTTACCGGCTCATATTCAAGTTTGATTTTTCCTGCTTGAATTTTTGACAGGTCTAAAATATCATTTATCAATGACAATAAATTTCTGCTACTCGATTTAATTGATTCAACATATATTATTTGTTTTTCATCAACAATAACTCCTTCAAGCAGATCTGTAAATCCGATAATGGCATTTAATGGTGTTCTAATCTCGTGGCTCATATTTGCAAGAAACATACTTTTTGATTTGTTTGCATTTTCTGCTTGTTCTCTGGCTTTTTCAACTTGAACATTTCTTGCTACAAGAATTTTATTTGCTTCCCGAAGTTTTTTTTGTGAATTTATAAGAGCTTTTTCTGCGGCTTTTTTATCAGTAATATCTTCAACTATTCCATCATAAAAAATAATCTTATCGTTTCTATCTTTTACAACCCATGCGCTTTCATTTACATAAATTTTAGAATTATCATATCTTTCCCATATACCTTCCATGCCCAAAATCCGTCCTTCTTTCTCAAGAGTTTTCTTAAAGGATGAGCGAGGATAATCCCGTTCTTCTAAATTATCTTTAACAAGAATATCCAAAGAAGGATATTTAAGCATTTTAATAATAAACGGATTTGCAAAAATTACTTGTCCGTCAGGGGTAGTGCGATATAAACCTACTGTGGCGTGTTCAAAAATACTTTTATACCTCTCCTCGCTAACCCTTAATTCATTAAATAATGTGTCGAGTTCTTCTTTTTGTTTTGATATCTTTTTATTTTTACTTTTTAATATTTCATTATTTTTTCTTCTTATTTTTGATCTATTTGAAATAAAAATTACAAAAATAACCGCAGAAATAGTAAAAATAATAAGAACAATAATTACTGAATTACGATAATATATTTCTCTTGTAACTTCAAGGTTTAAAATTTCATATTCCTTTTCTCTTTTTTCTGTTTCATATTTTAATCGGAGATTTTCAATATTTTTATGTGTTTCAATATTAAATAAGGAATCTTTTAAAACATCATATTTAATCCTGTAATCAAGAGCCTTTTTATTTTTCCCAATACTTGAATAAATCAATGATAATGCTTGATAACATTTTTTTTGCTGATCTTTGAAATTTACCATATTGGCGTATTCAAGACTTTTTAATAAATATTTCAGAGCATCATTTCTATTTCCAAGATTACTATTAATAAGTCCGAGTTCGTACAAACTAATAGCAATTCGTTTATTATCACCAATTTCGACTTTTAATTTAAGTGCATTCTCCTGACAATCCAAAGCTTTTAAATACTCTCCCATTTGATTATATACTTCGCCAATATTGCTTAATGTAATGGATATTAATTTTTTATGACCAATAATTTTCCCAAGAGTATCGGCTTTCAGATAATATTCAAGTGCTTTGGTATATTCTTTTTTCTTTAAATAAATATCCCCGATATGAAGAGTCATATTTACGATATTCCAATCCTGAGCTTTTACCTTAAAAATTGAAAGTGCTTTCATGTAATATTTCAACGAACGATCAAGCTTACCCATATCCTGATAAAGAACGCCGAGGCTATTATATGTTCCAGCCATTCCCTGCATATCATTACTTTCTTCATAATATTTTAACACAATCTGGAAATAATTCTGGGCTTTTTGATAATCACCCCAATTCAAATATATTGTGCCTAATCCTTTGAAACATCTTGTAGCTCCATCAATATTTTTAAGATGTTCAAATTCATACAAAGCAAGTTGATAATATTCTTTTGCTTTAGCGTAATTACTCCAATCATAATAATTCCGTGCAATTCTAAAAACAATATCTGCAATTTTAGATTTATCGTTTATTTGTTCATATTTTTCAAATAATTTCTTAAGATTTTTATCAGCTTCGGAATAATTACATAATTGATTATTAACAAAAGCCAGAATATTTAATATTTCTATTTCTGTTTCCTGATCCTTAATCTCACGCGATAGTATAAGTGCCATATTACCATATTCTAAAGACTTTACATAAGAATCACCTTTATTTATAAAAGCAAGTTCTTTTAATATTTCAAGTCTTTTTTCTTTTGAAACAGGAAAACTTTCAGCGGTTAGTTCGTTAATCAAACTATCATTTTTAGAAAGCGATTGCGAAAACAACGCAGACATTCCTAAAAAATAAACAATAATTATTACCTGCAGAATTTTTTTTATCATATTGATTATTGTAAATTTGAATTATACATTTTCATTTTTCTTACTAATGCCGGATATTTATTTAAAGCATTGGTCATTTTTTCGATTTCAAAAGTTTTGGCATAAAACGACAATTTTTCGCCATAATCAATTATTAAAGGGATTGAATTTTTATTTCCCATCTTTTTTAGTTTATCTCCAAAATCCATTACTTCATTAATTGAGTGATTAAGTTTAACACTCTCCCATATTTTCCTGTATTTTGTATCAAGGTCTTTAACAATTGCAGGTATTTTTGATATTGTTTTTTTTGATAATTGTTTTTGGTCGTTGATAATATTTTCATGCTTTGTCATCCAAACACCTTCTTTATTCGAATAATCCAAAAATCTAATTAGTTCTTTAAAGATAACTGCAATTTGAGTAGGCTTGACAATAAAACCATCAAATCCGGCTTTCATAATTGTTTCTTCTTCATTTTTTAACACAGAAGCAGATAAAGCTAACACAGGAATTTTATTTGTTTTTTTATTCTCCTTCAATATTTTAGTAGCTTCAATTCCATCCATTACAGGCATGCGAATATCCATAAGTATAATATCAGGATTATGTTTATTCGATACAGAAATTGCTTTTTCTCCATTTTCAGCTTCAAAAACTTCGATATTTGAATCTTCAAAAATTTCTTTTATCAAATTACGGTTGGTTTCACTATCATCTACTATCAATAATTTTGCTTTTTTAAAGCAAATCTTCTCAAAATTAAAAAACATGTCTGATGATACATCTTCTGACATAATTGAAGCCACAGCAACATCCTTCAATAACACAATGAAAGAACTTCCCTTTCCTAATTCGCTTATTAATGAGATTTTTCCACTCATCATTTCTGCCAAACGTTTGGTAATTGTTAATCCTAATCCGGATCCACCATACTTTTTAAAATCCTGACCTTCAGATTGACTAAAGGATTCAAATATTTTTTCTTGATATTCATTATCAATTCCAATACCTGTATCTTCAACAATTATTTTTAGATCAAGGATGCTTTTTCCATGATTAATATTTTCGGCTTTAGCTGAAAGTTTAATATATCCTTTATCAGTAAATTTTACTGCATTTCCAATAAGATTAAATAACACTTGCCTGATACGCATTTCGCTTAACAAAAGACTTTCAGGAATATTATCATTAACATCCATAATAAACTTTAAATCTTTTTGTAACATTTTAAGCGAAAATATCTGACTTATTTCTTCAAAAACATTATTCAGATTAACAGCAGTATATATAATATCCATTTTCCCTGCTTCAATTTTTGAAAGATCAAGAATATCATTAATAAGGGTCAATAATGTTTTTCCGCTTGATTGAATAGATTGCAGAAATGATTTTTGCTTTTTGTCAGTAATCTGAACATTAAGAAGATCAGCAAACCCAACTATTGCATTCAATGGAGTTCTTATTTCATGACTCATATTAGCTAAGAATCGGCTTTTTGCCATATTTGCTTCATCAGCCTCATTTTTTGCATTTATCAGTTCACAGGCATTTTCTTCCAATTGTTTGGAGTATTTTTCAATTCTGTCATTCTTTTTTTGAAGTATCCTGTTAATTTTCAACTTATTTCTATATCTCCTGTACAAAAAGAAAGACATAATAAGAATAAAGAACGCAATAATCAAAAGCAAATACGACATCATTCTTTGCTGACGAAGATTTAAAGACTGAATCTGATTATTTTTTCTTAATATTTCATTTTCTTTCTCCTTTTTTTCAGTTTCATAAACAACTTTTAATCTGGCAGTTTTTTCATTTATCTTCTCATCGAAAATGCTATCCTTAACATTAGTCATTAATTTATGATATTTAAGTGCCAATTTATAATTGCGTTTTGCAAAATACAAATCAGACAAAGCCGAAAAAACCTCATTCTTAAGTGCTTTTGATTCTAATTCGATAGCAATTTCCATACTTCTATTTATTGCTTTCAGAGCTGTATTATATTTCCCAAGCTTTATATTGCATTGTCCAATATTATTGAGGGTTTTTGCTAATCCGGTTTTATCACTAATATTTTCTCTGATTTTCAATGAACGCTGAAAATAATCCATGGCTTCATTACATTTATTTTCTTTCATAAATAACGATCCAATATTATTTAAACAAGAAGCAATACCTCCTTTATCATCAATTTTTTTTCCAAGTTCCAAAGCTTGTTGGAAATATTCAAGAGCCTTATTATTTTTTTCAAGATTTTTATAAACGACTCCAAGATTTGTTAGTGAAAAAGAAAGATCATATAAATTACCTAATTTTTTTCTAATTTCATAGGATTTCAAGTGATACTCCAAAGCTTCATTATATCTTTTTAGGCTAACGGAAATAATACCTATGTTCTCTAATGAAGATGCAATTCCATATTGATCATCAAGTTTTTCCAAAATTTTTAACGACTTAAAGAAGTTTTCTATTGCAATATCATAACTACCAAGCTCCCAATATAATAAACCAAGATTCGTTAGAGCGTTAGATTCACCTTTATCAAAATTACAATCTATAGCAGCATTTAATGAATTATTATAATATTCAATTGCTTTACTGTTATTACCAAGTTCTTCATAAACTAAACCTATAACATTATACAAATCGGTAATACCCTTTTGATCATTACGCTTCAGGTCAATTTCTAATGATATATTATAATAAGCAATTGCAATATCGTATTGATTTTGATAATATGATGCAAGTCCGACAATATAATTTGCTTTGGATAATAATTCATCTGACTTGTTAAACTTTTCGAATAGAATAGCTTCTTTCCCATATTTTATTGATTTTTCGGAATTCTTATCACAGTAATATGCTGACAGTTTTACTAATGTTTTTAATTTTTCGATACCTGTTGATTCCGTTAATGTCTCCTGCAAGCTATCAATTCTTTTAGGAAGGTTATTCTCCTGAGCTTTGGACATATAACAATTTATCAAAAAGAAAAACAGCATAAAGAATAGTGCTGTTTTTTTTATAAGGATGGATTTAATATTATATAATAACATTGAATAAAAAAATTAAAATGGGTTTAATCTTATACGCAAGTACAAAATATGTAATCAGTTTTGATTTATTTGGAATATATTTTTTGTAACTAATCAGTTACCATTATCCAAATAAGGTGATAAAAGTAGAGAATAATCCTTAAAATTGCAAATAATTATTTATTAATTGTCTTGCAATAATTTTTATTTTATGAATAGTTACTTGAGATAATAAAAAAACTTCGATTAGTTTTTTAAAAAACCAATCGAAGTTTGTATAGTTGAGCGGAGAAAGAGGGATTCGAACCCCCGGAGGTTTGACCCTCAACGGTTTTCAAGACCGCCGCATTCGACCACTCTGCCATTTCTCCGGCGCAAAAATACAATAATTTTCTATAATCAAAATGTTTTGTTAATTTATTTTGCTTTTTTGCAATTTATTTTATTATCTTGTGAAAGAAACCAAAAAAATGAAAATTTGAATTATTAATCTATTATTCACAAACTAAAAATTAAAATAAAATGAAAAAAATATATATTATCTTTCTTGTATTGTTTTTTGCTATAAACTCAGCTATAGCACAAGATTTAAGCGCTTATCTTTCTACAGCAAGTTTTAATTCCCCAACAGAAGGTCCATATTTCGAAACCTATTTGTCAGTTGTTGGAAATAGTATTGTTTTTAATAAAACTGAAAACGGGAAATTTCAAGGAACTATTGAAATTACTATAATCTTTAGAAAAGATGAAAAAATTGAAAACTTTGCCAAATACGAACTAAAAAGTCCTGAAATTGCAGATACTTCTTTTGTTGATTTTAATTTTCTTGACCAGCAACGATTTGCTCTTACTAACGGAACTTATAATTTTGAAATTTATATTAAAGACCGAAACAACAAAAATTCTGATTCAATAAGCACAAGCAAAATTATCAATATTCAATATCCTGATGACAAAATCAGCATATCAGGCATTGAATTGATTAACTCATTTAAAAAATCAGAAAAACAAAATATTCTTACAAAAGGAGGTTATGACATAATTCCTTATATTTCGAAATTCTTTCCTGAAAACAGAAATTCAATTATTTTTTATTCCGAGGTTTACAATTCGGATAAAACATTCGGTAGTAATGAAAAATACCTTATTTCTTATTATATCGAATCTTTTGAAACCGGTAAAAAAATAGATAAATTTATCAGTACCAAAAGAATTGGCACAAAACCGGTAAATATTGTCTTCAATGAATTTGATATCACCGGTTTACCATCCGGAAATTATAATCTTGTAATCGAAGCAAGGGATAAAAAAAACGATCTGATTGCAATAAATAAATTGTTTTTCCAACGAAGCAATCCAAATATTAATTTTGAAATAAAGGATATTACTGCATTAAATATTGAAAATACTTTTGTGAAATATTATGAAAATAAAGATATTTTAATGGATAATATTCGCTCCTTAACTCCAATATCTACTGAAGTCGAAAAATCATTTGCTTTAAGACAACTTTTAAATGCAGACCTTAAAACTATGCAACAATATTTTCTAAACTTTTGGTTAAGTCGCGACAATATTTATCCTGAAACTGCCTGGAATAATTATTACGAAAAAGTAAAAATTGTTAATGTTGCGTACAAAACTCAAATTAGAAAGGGTTATGATACTGACAGGGGAAGGATTTATTTGAAATACGGCGAACCAAATACAATTTCAGAACGGCATAACGAGCCAAGTGCATATCCTTATGAAATTTGGCATTATTATAAATTAGGTGATAATCAGCGAAATAAGAAATTTGTTTTTTATGTAGAAGATATTGTAACCAACGATTTTGTACTGATACATTCTGATGCTATCGGTGAACTTTCAAATTATCGTTGGCAGATTTTACTTCACGATAGATCCGATCCAAGACTTTTCGATAAAAACAATTTTGATGCCACAAGAGAACCTGATGCATGGGGAAATAAAGCATCTGACTTTTATGGTATTCCAAGATAAACATTGAAAAAATAATACATTTATCATCATTATTAAAATAATGCAATTAAATTTGTGTTCTGTTATTGAGTAGTAATAAATTTTGAAATAATATTACTCGATAACAGAATAGTTTTAAAAACCAAAGTTAATATTTTGCCGAAAATTTCTATTGTAATTTTAAACTGGAATGGTAGAAAATATCTTGAAAAATTTTTACCTACTGTTGTTAAATATAGTTTAGATACGGCTGAAGTAATTGTTGCTGACAATGCTTCATCTGATGATTCTGTTGATTATTTAAAGAAAAATTTTACTGATATAAGAATTATTCAAAATAATTCGAATGGCGGATTTGCAAAGGGATATAATGATGCATTAGCTCAGGTTGAGGCTGATTATTACATTTTATTAAACTCGGATGTTGAAGTTACCGAAAATTGGATCACACCTGTAATTGAGCTAATGGAAAGTAACAAAAACATAGCTTCCTGTCAACCCAAAATTCTTTCATATCACGAGCCGGAAAAATTTGAATATGCAGGTGCAGGTGGTGGTTTTCTTGATAAATACGGCTACCCTTTTTGTAGGGGCAGATTATTTCAAACTATTGAAAAAGACACAGGACAGTTTGATGATTCAATAGAAATATTTTGGGCTTCAGGGGCTTGTATGTTTATCAGAGCAGATTTATTTCATAATTCCGGTGGACTTGATAATGATTTTTTCGCTCACATGGAAGAGATAGATCTTTGCTGGCGACTAAAAAATGAAGGGTACAAAATTATGTATTGCCCCCAATCTGTTGTCTATCATGTTGGAGGTGGAACTCTGCCAAAAAGCTCTTCACGAAAAACGTATTTTAATTTTCGTAATAACTCACTTCTTCTTTATAAAAATCTTCCTTCAAAAAAATTATATAAAATTCTTATTGCACGTTTATTCCTTGACGGAATAGCTGCTTTTAAATTCTTATTGGAAGGAGGTTGGAAAGATTTTTATGCAGTATTTAGAGCCCATATAAGTTTTTATAAAAATTTTTACAAGACCCGAAACAAGCGAAAAAAACTTAAACAAAATCAAGTTTCAGAAATTTATAATTCAAATATTGCTGTGGATTATTTTATTCGGAAAATAAAACATTTTTCTGATTTGGATCATTTGAAGTTTAGTAAATAAAATAATTTTCCTTTCCCAGCATAAATACGCAAATAAAATATAAAAATAGCCGCGAATGCGCGAATAGCTATTAAATTGAACTTATTTTACTTAACCCAAATGAGTGAAGAAATTTTTTGCGTTAATTCGCTATATTAGCGGTTAATATAACTTTCAATTGCCAGTCGGTACGAATCCAAACCAAAACCTATTATCGAACCATTGGCATTCGGTGCAATTAGTGAAACATGTCGAAACTCTTCTCTTGAAAAGATATTTGAAATATGTACTTCAACTACGGCAATATCCACAGCTTTAACAGCATCGGCAATAGATACGGAAGTATGAGTATATCCTGCTGCATTTAAAATAATGCCATCATAGCTATTTTCGCTATTTTGAATTTCATTAATTATTTCGCCTTCAATATTACTTTGAAAATAATAAAGTTCAATTTCAGGAAATAGTGTTTTTAATTTCTCAAAATAATTTTCAAAAGTAGTGCTCCCATATATTTTAGGCTCTCTTTTTCCAAGAAGATTCAGATTTGGTCCGTTAATTATTTTCAATTTCATATCAAACAAAGGTAATGATTTAGTATTACATTAACAATAATTCACATTAGGCAAACTTAATAAATTATTATTGAATTTGCAAATCTAAAGGATCCTACCTGAGTACAGTAATCCACAATATTGGCGGTTCCTCGTCCCCAAATTTCGATATATCCTGCTCTAAAAAGTGCCTCGGCATTGCCGGCTCTGAAGTATGTTTTATTTTTAAGGTTTCCGTAGTCCAGCCAATTAGAAATATGTCTTTACCGCAAATTCAAATTGATTTATAAAAATCTCTTTAAATGTGTTCATATTATTCTGCTCGTAGAATATCAGCATTGCTTTTTTATATTCAACAGAGTCAATTGTTCTAAATGAAATAGGGCAATATCCATTAGCAATCAACAAGGCATTACTTATTATTCTTGCAGTCCTTTTATTTCCATCTCCAAATGCCTGAATATAGGACAATAGAAATAGAGAGAGCAATGCTTTTTCAAAAATACAATCTCGATTATTAACTAATTCACACATATCACGCAAAGCTTCTTTTATTTGATATTCATTATCTAAAGGTTTGTAGTTAGTTCCGGAAATACCAATTCTCCTTTTCCGAATATTCCGGTCAACACCTAAATCTTTAACCAACAAACTATGAATATCTTCAATTTTAGATATTGTCAATTGTGTAAAATACTCCTTGTTTTCTATGATGAAATCAATTGCTTCTTTATGGTTAAGTAGCATAACAGCATCATCTTTTGATTTTCCCTCAGCTGTTTCCTTTTCTTTCAATAATCGTTCGGTCTCTAAAAGAGAATATGTATTTCCTTCAATCTGAGAGGATTTCCAACTTAAGTCAATTGATAGACGTTCAAACTCTTTTTCATATTCAGATTCTGTTAGCTCAGAAATATTTGCCTTGAATTGCTTTTGAAGATTAGTCAAGTTTTGTAATTCTTCTGCTGTAAACAGTTTTATTTTACTTAAAACATCGTTTATCAACGACAGATTAAAACTATCTTTAATTACTCGTTCATCAATTTCTTTTTCAAAGTATAATTTAATATCAATCGGATAAAATAATTCATAGGTTGGAGATATAGCATATTTTCTTGCTTTACCTTTACCCACAGGTATTATGAGGTTTTCGGAAATCAGTTGTGAAAGTATTCTTTTAACTGTGGAATACCCAATTTCAGAAGCTATTCCATTATAAATTTCTTTAGAAGAAAACAAGGTGTTTTCCTTGACAAATTCTAATATTTTTTTCTTCTTATCGTTTAACATATTAGACCAACATTAAATTTATAGCTCAAACATCATGCAAATATAGCTCATTTTTT
>JAIORY010000106.1 GCA_021107915.1 Bacteroidales bacterium
ATAACCCCCAAATTAATGCGGTGAGAAATAAAAGAAATTCAGAAAAAAATATTGATTTCTTCATATTAAATTGTAAAATACAAAAGTAGGAAAATGAATGGAATGATGGAAGATTGAGTTAACTCCGAAAAGTCAAAAAAAAGAAAAAAAGAAAAATTGCCACGAAGACACGAAGACACCAAGATACACAAAGAACACTTAATCAATATAATAAGCTTTGTGAATTCTTTGAGTTTTTGGGTCTTTGTGGCTAAAATTACTTTTCGGAGTGGACTTAATATTGGAGTGATGAAAATAAAAAACTTGCCAGTCCGCCTCGGTAGATTGGCAGGTTATGCTTTTTAAAATCTAAAATCACAAATCTAAAATGTTAAAAATTCCATTGCAGATTTTTCCGCGAAAATCCGTGTAATCCGTGTTCCAATCGCGTCATCCGCGTTCCATTTTTACTACTCAATCGGAACAATCATAAAGCTAAATCTATATTCCTTTGCGGGAATTCTGTACTGTTCGTGGGGTTTTGCTCCCCAAGAATCGTCTCCTCCAACTCCCATTTGTTTTAGGTCAATATTCAAATAAACGTCTTTACGTGATTTTAGATCATTGAGATGTTTGGAATTGGCTTTTGTAAGTTGATCAATATCTTCAATACTGAAATGAAGAGCAGAAAAACTAAAAACCGGTAAACCGGATATTTTTATTCCTTTGCCTGTTTTGTCAGATAATTTTAACCAGCGTGTATCAGTTTTATATCCGGTTTCCTGAGGACGGGCATAAGGAAAATACTGGTCTTTTACCTTGCTTTTATAAATTCCTTTAAAGGAAGATGTGTTTCTGTCGCAATAATTTTCGTGTGGTCCTTTGCCATAATATTCGATATTGTCGAATCGTCCGTCCAAAACAAAACACATCCCGAATCTTGGCAAGTCAGGCAATCCTTTAATTCCATGAATAAAATGATTAGTTATTTTTATTTCACCGGTTCCAAAAATCAAATAAGAAATTTTTAGTTTTGACCTGATGTTGTTTAAATAATATTCAGTTTTGATTAACAATTCTCCTTCTCTGATCTCTGAAATTTTAATATTTTTCAATTCTTTATTGTCACTTGCATTTCGCCAGATTCCGCATTTTTCGTTCATGCGAAAACCAAAATCATTATCCGTTGGTGCTCTCCAAAAATTTATTTGAGGAGCATTAGATAATAATTCTTCATCATTAAATAAATAGGAAATTAATTCTCCTGTTTTAGAATCGAATGTTATTTTGAAATTATTTCCTTTTATATAAATTTTGTCTTTTTTCTCCTTGAATTCCAAAGCCGGCATTTCACCCGGAACATAAGGCATTTGCATTGTTGAAGGAAGCTCAATTTGTTCGCTTGCTACAATATGATCTTTTGGAACAAGGTCAGTCGCACTTTTTGTTGTTGCATAAAAATTGATAAAATGCTCTTTTCCATTCGAGAGTTTTATACCTTCCAATTTTAAGTTTATTGTTTTTGTTTGATAAGGATCAATGTCTATTTCAGGGATTTTTCCTTCGGAAATTGTTTCTCCGTTTTCCAAAAGTTCCCATCTGAAATCAAATTCCTTCAAATTAGTAAAATCAAATTTATTTTTTATTTCAAATGACTTTCTCGAATTACTACTTGCATTAAATTCAATGTTTTGATAAACTTTCTTAACCTCCCACATTGCAGGATGCGGAGTTCTGTCGGGTGAAACAATTCCATTCATACAAAAGTTGCTGCTGCTTGGAACATCTTCCGGTCCATAATCACCTCCGTAAGCCCAGTATTTATTGCCATCAGTGTCAGTTTCGGCTAATCCCTGATCAACCCAATCCCAAATTGATCCTCCCTGAAGAACATCATATTTTTCAATAACATCCCAGTAATCCTGAAGGTTTCCTGTGCTGTTTCCCATTGCATGGGCGTACTCGCACAGAATCAATGGACGATCAGTATGATTTTTTGCATACCATTCCAAATAGCCGATTCCGGCATACATCGGACTGTAAATGTCAACATGAGAATTCATCAAAGCTCTTTCGTAATGAACAGGTCTTGAGGAATCAAAAGCGTGAATCCATTCTGAGGCTTTCACAAAATTTACTCCATCACCGGCTTCATTTCCCATCGACCAAATTATTATTGACGGATGATTTTTGTCGCGGGCGATCATTCTTTGAATCCTGTCGAGATGTGCCTTTTCCCATTCGGGGTTATTGCCGAGAGTACGATCCGGATGGTATCCCATTCCATGTGATTCGATATTGGCTTCATCAATAACATACAATCCATATTTGTCGCACAAGTCGTACCAGTAAGGGTCGTCAGGATAATGACATGTTCTTACCGTGTTGATGTTGAATTGTTTCATCAACTGAATATCTTTTATCATTGATTCTTTGGAAATAACATGACCGGTATATTCATCATGTTCGTGACGATTTACACCATTTATATATATAGGTGCACCATTAACGAGTAATTGACCGTTTTTTATTTCAACTTTTCGGAAACCTATTTTGCATGAATTTAATTCAAGAATTTCTCCGGTTTTATTTTTTAGAGTTAGAATGAGCGAGTAAAGATTGGGTTTTTCGGCTGACCATTTTTTTACGTTAGGAACTAAAATTTCAGTTTTTATTCCATCATTTGGTTTTTTGTTTAGAGTAAAGATTTCAGATTTTTCTATAATGGATTTATTATTTTTATCCAAAATCATTATTTCCAAAATAAAATCATCTTCATAATTTTTTTCAGAATAATCAATAAAATCTACTCCAAGATTTAATATCCCGTTTGTTAAATTATCATCTAATCCGGCATCGGCAAAGAAATCGGAAATATGAACTTTCGGCGTGGAATACAGATAAACATCTCTTTCGATTCCGCTTATTCTCCAAAAATCCTGACACTCGAGATAAGTTCCGTCCGACCATCGGTAAACTTCAAGTGCAAGAAGGTTTTCTCCTTTTTTGATAAAAGAAGTGATATTAAATTCTGCCGGCAATTTACTTCCCTGACTATAACCGACTTTCTTGCCATTTATCCATAAATACATTGCAGACTTTACTGCCCCGAAATGAATAAATATCTCTCTTCCATCCCAGTTTTCGGGAATTGTAAATTTAGTTCTGTATGAACCGACCGGATTATAATCGTGTGGAATTTGGGGAGGCTTGGGATCGCTTGTAAATTCATAAGGTTGATTTACATAAATTGGTATTCCGTAGCCTTCTAATTCCCAATTTGAAGGAACCGGAATTTCTTTCCAATTTTCGTCATTATAATTATTTTTGAAAAAGTTACGTGGACGAAGAGCTGGTTTTTTCACCCAGTTGAATTTCCAATTCCCGTTAAGGGATTTATAGTTTGGCGAATTTTGAATATTATTTTCTATTGCCTGCTCAAGAGTGTTAAACGAAATAGCAGTGGAATGTGCTTTTTCTTTATTTCTTGAAATTATTGAAGGGTCTTCCCAATCAAATTTTTCATTGATTTGAGAATAAGAAAATATGGAAAGAAAAATGATTGAAAAAGTTAGTGTTATTGATTTCATGGTTGTATTTTTTTCAAATGTATATACAATTATTCAGTGTTTTTCTTTTTAAAAACTGTTCAACACCTCCAGTGTTGTTTTTGTATTTGTACTTTGTTATCCCTGCACTTCGTACAGGGTTATTCATAATTCAATCCCTTCAGGATTTATTTTTTTATAATTTCAATAATTAGTCCACTCCGGAAATTAATTTTTAGCCACAAAAACACTAAGGCACTAAATTTCACTAAAACAAATTTATTGATAATCTTTATTTTGTGGATTTTCGTGTTTTTGTGTTTTAGTGGCATTCTTTTTTTTTGGACTTTTCGTAGTGGACTCATTAATAATTTTCTTTAAAATATCTTCTTTGTTTTCAATCTCTGTTAATAGTTTAAACTGGGTTCTGCATCTGTCAAGATTATGATTATTTCTGGAAGTTTTGAAATAAATATCTCCTTCCAAAAAATCCGTCAGGAATCTTAAGCCAATCATAAAAGTCATAATTTTCCCACCAAAAACCAAATTATCAATCTCAGTTTTAGTAAGGACTTCTTTTAATTGCGACAAATAACCTTTCGCCATGGCTTCAAATATTTCAAGTCTTAAAACAACTTTTGACAAATCTGTTTCATCCTCTTCAGCGGGGCTGGTAAAAGTTCTTACCATATCACCAAAATCAAAAAGAATTGTACCGGGCATAATTGTATCCAAATCAATAACACTTATTCCTTTCAGAGTTTTTTTGTCGAGAAGTACATTGTTGATTTTTGTATCGTTATGAGCTACGCGAATTGGGATTTGCCGAGATTCGAGTAATTCTTTTAATTTAATGCTGAGATGTTCGTGAGATTTTACGAATTCAATTTCCTCTGATGCAAATTGATTACGGTTTTTGGTGTCTTTTTCAAGAACATTGTAAAATGCTTTCATCCTCATCTCCAGATTATGAAAATCTTTAATTATTGGAAAAAAATCATCAGGATTAAGGTCGATAATTTTTTGTTGAAAATACCCAAAAGCTTTGGCAGCTTCAAAAGCCATTTCAGGTTTTTCGGCTACTTCGAGGGAGGTGCTACCGGAAATAAAATTCATCAATCGCCAATAATTACCTTGTTTGTCTTTAAAGTGATTATTGCCGTTTTTACACAGAATAATTTCCGGTTCCATAAATTTTTTTATTGATGGATTTTCTTTTTGCTTTTTCTTGAAATGGTCTAAAGCCTTAATAATATTTTGATTAAGCTCGTCAATATTTTTAAAGATGTTGTGATTTAGTTTTTGTAAAATATATTTTTCAGAAGTTGTTGAGATTAAATAAGTGTCGTTAATGTGACCATTGCCATGAGATTTGGCGTTAATAAAAATTCCTTTTATCAAAAAGTTATCAATTATTTCTGCCGGTTTTTGTTGTTGCATTTTTAAAAAGTGTTTTTTAGCCACTAAAACACAAAATCACTAAATCCCACCAAAGCCAATAAATTGACAATATTTGTTTTGTGGATTTTTGTGTCTTGGTGTTTTCGTGGCATTTTTTCAATTTTTTAACTTTTAGGAGTGGATTCACTATTCCAATATTCCATCATTCCAACGACTAAAAAGAGTCCGTATGGATAAACCATTCTTAATATATCTTAAACTCATCAAATACGCATTTTCTGATGGTATTTAATAAAATCATGAATCAAAGTGATTTCGGGTATTTATCAATCTCAATCAATTTTTTCAGTTTTTCAACTGCTAAATTTCTGTCTTCTTTGTAAGTTACTCCAAACCAATCTGCATTTGTTTTTATCATTTTTGTTGATGCCTGACTTGTTTTTAAAAGATTATTGATAACTTCCGGAATCAAAAATTCTGCTTTAGGATTGTTATAATTATTCTCTAAGAATTCGACAAAATATTCTTTAAGAAAATTGAAAAAAGTAGGAGTGAAACCCCAGAAATTCATCGAAATAATTTCATTTCCCGTTAAGGGATTCCAATTATTTGATTGATCGGAATAGCCGATTTCAGAATCTTTTATTTCAATATTTGTAATTTCTTTGATGTCTAAAAGATTATCTTTTTTATCGAATTCACAGACTCCTCTCGAAACACTTCCATTCTCCGAAAGGACTTTATTTAGCTGATAACCTGCCATGCAATATTCGTTGGAATCAACAGAATCAATATTTGACAAATAATCAGCTAAAAGTTTAAAAGATTCATAACCATAAAAATCATCAGCATTGATAACAGAAAAAGGTTCATTAATTACTGATGCTGCTACAAGAACTGCATGTGCTGTACCCCATGGTTTTTGTCGTTCATTATTAAGTTTAAACTCCAAGGGAATGTTATTTGTTTTTTGAATAACATAATCGGTTTTTATTTTACCTGATAATTTTTTTTCAAAGATTTCTTTAAAATCCTTTTCAATTTTTTCATTTATAACAAAAACAACTTTTCCATATCCTGACCGTATGGCATCATAAATCGAATAATCAATAATTGTTTCATTATTCGGACCAATCCCGTCCATTTGTTTTATGCCGCCATATCTGCTTCCAATTCCTGCAGCTAATATCAATAATGTTGGTTTCATGTGTTTATTTTTTAATAGTTAATATTTTTAGTTGCTTATTAATGGAAGCCATCGGATGACTTGTTAATTAATTGATACATAGATTTCAATATTTGATGACTTTTGAATATTAGTCATCCGATGGCTTTTAGAATTGCCACAGATTCACAGATTAAGAAAATAATTCTTTGAATTATCTGTGAATCTGTGGCAAAAAATCTAAAATCTAAAATCCAAAATCATAAATCATAAACCCCCATTACTTTTTCCATGATTTTAATTTATAAAACTTTAAAGCATAAAGTAAAATGAAAACATAACAAGGAATCATCACCCAATAAGCTAATTGAGAACTGTAAATATCTGACAGTTTTCCCCAAACCAAAGGAAGAATTGCACCACCGGCAATTGCCATGATCAGCAAGGCTGAACCGGTTTTGATAAATCTACCAAGATTATGTAATGCCAGTGGCCAGATTGCAGGCCAGACCAAAGCATTAGCCAGACCAAGCAGTGCTATCAAAGTTACTGAAACCATTGGTGGAGTGTATATCGCAGCTATTGAAAATACAATTCCCAATATTGCAGAAATTTTTAAAGCAGTACGCTGGCTAATAATTTTTGGAATAAAAAGAATACCGAGAACATAACCAATAATCATTGCTGCGAGAGTTAGAGATGTGAGGAATTTTGCTGTGCTTATAGGTATTCCCAATGATTTACCGTATAGAATTATGCTATCTCCGGCAATTACTTCAACTCCCACGTAGAAAAATAATGCAAGTACACCGAGAATTAAATGTGGGAATTGGAAGATATTTGATTTTGTTGAAACAGATTTGTCAATAGTTTTCTCATCTTCATCTTCAATTTCCGGTAAGGGAGAAAAACGAATCAATAAACCAAGGATAACAAGGATTATTGTCATAACGATGTAAGGTGCAATTACCCTTGTTGCCAAACCATCCAATGCAGCGATTTTTGCTGTTTCGTCCATTGTTTTTAAACTTTCTTCAAATGCTTTGATGTCGTTTAAAATGAAATAAGCAAGAATTAACGGGGCAATTACTCCGGCAACTTTGTTACAGATACCCATAATACTTATTCTTTTTGCGGCAGATTCGATAGGTCCAATAATTGTTATATATGGATTGGATGCTGTTTGAAGTACCGCAAGACCTGTACCCATAATAAATAAACCAACTAAAAAAATAATATAAGTACGAGACATTGCTGCTGGTATAAACAATAAGGTTCCAACAGCCATCACAAGTAATCCTACCATCATTCCATTTTTAAAACCTGTTTTTTTCAATACCCATGACGAAGGCAAAGCCATAACTGTATAGGAAATGTAGAACGCAGATGTCACAAAGAAAGCCTGAAAAGTTGTGAGTTCACATGCAATTTGTAAGTAAGGAATTAAAATTCCATTCAGCCATGTTACAAACCCGAAGATAAAAAACAATATTCCAATTATTGTAATTGATAAAACGTAGTCTTTTCGTTTTTGTTTTTTTGTAATAGTTTCTGACATAATTAATTGGTTTGATTTTATGTTTTAAATGTTGTTACTTAATGAAACAATTTCTTTAATAATTTCTTTGTCAGTAATTGACCATTCATAATCTGTGCTTTGATTTGAAGCACTCAAAAGTACCTCTTTGTTTTGGTAATTCATCAAACTATTTATTTTTTTTCTGCCACTCAGGTGGAAGCTTTTTGCATTAGTTTTTTTTTGCTAATTCAATAAAATTATCACAAAGTTCAATTCTTTTTGCCCCTCCTTGTTCTGCTGCAATAGCTGAATCAAGTGAGGTTGCACAAACTTCAATTACAATTCTATTATTCATGTTAATTATTTTAACCCGCAAAATAAAAAAAACCTGTCATATTTTAATAATGCAGGTTGATTTATTTTAGTAATAAAAAATATTCATTTGATTTTATGCAACACATAATTCATGAACAAGTTGAGTTCTATCAGTTTGTGTTAAAATACATAATTTATTTTGAAGCGAATTTTTTGCTCTTGTTAATTGCGATTTGGAAGTGTTGGAGGAGATATTTAGTTTTTCACCTATTTCTTTGTGCGAATATCCTTCGATGGCATTAAGATTAAAAACAGTACGGTAACCTTTTGGAAGATCATCAACCAGTTGGAGAATTTCTTTTTGCGATATTTCATCAATGGCACTATTAGATTTAAAACCTGATGCTTTGAATGTTTCAAAATCTATATCTTTGAAATATGGATATTTTCTTTTATAAAAATTAATTGAAGTATTTATCATTATTTTTCTAATCCATCCTTCAAAAGAACCTTCGTTTCTAAAGTATTGAAGTTTAGAAAATACTTTAATGAAACCTTCCTGAAGAATATCATCTGCATCCATTTTGTTTCGCGCAAAACGTAAACATATTCCATACATTTTTACTGAGTATTTTTTGTATAATATCCGCTGAGCTTTCGGATTATTATCAAGACATTGCGATAAGTGATATTCTGTAAAAGTCATTTCGTTTCTATTTATTGAAAAAAAAGTCGCCTAACAAATTAACCAAACCATATTTTTGTAATAAAAAAACCTACATAAATTAAAAATATAAGTTAGGCGACTGATTGTATTTTTTAGCAATATTAGATGTTCCTTTTCTTATAAGATGAAAAATACACTCTACTACACCTCTACTAAATGTGATATTTAGTTAATATTGAAATATTTTAACTCTACAATAAAGAAATAAATAGTCGGGAAATCAGACGAATACAAAATATGTTAATTCTACAAAAAGAAAAGTAACTTGATTGGTAATTACTCAGGTAGGATTGCAATGATAATTTTAAAGGTTTTCAAGAAAATCAGTAAGACTGGTATTTAAATCAAGTTTTAATTTTTTTCGCAAGCGATATCTACTCATCTCAACAGCTTTTGTAGAAATATTATTTAAAGAGGCAATTTCTTTTGAGGATAAATTTAATCGCAGTAATGCCGATAGTTGTTTTTCGTTTTTTGTAAGATCAGGATATTTTTTATAAAGCTTGTTGAAAAAATCTCTGTTTACTTTGTCAACGTCTTTTTGGAATTTTTCGAGTTCATGATTTACTCTAAGGCTTTGATTTATTTTAAAAATAAGGTCTTTTATAAGTGATGGTTTATCTTCTTCTTTTTTATTTTTAATATTGTAAATATCAGATTTTAAAGCTTGAATAAATTCGTTCATGTGACCTATATGTAAAGCGAAATTTATAAGTTCTTTATTTTTATTATTAATGGTTGTACTCATCAATGTCTTATGCGCTTCATGTATTTGTTTGTTTTTTTCTAATAATTCTCTATCCTTTTTTATTTTGTTTTTCTGTCGGCTGAAAGCAAACATCCCAAAAATAAGTACAAGCAACAATCCTGAAATAAGAATTGTCATTTGAAGTTGATTGATTTTTTTATTTCGCTCAAGCAATTCTATCTCATTGTCTTTAAGTATATTTTGGCTTTCTGATATTTCAAGTTCATAAGATTTTTCCAATTTAGAAAATTGTCTTTCTTTATCTATATTTTTAAGAGAATCTTTTAGAATGGAATATTGATGATAAAATTGTAATGATTTTTGATAATTTTTTTTGTTTTTATATGAATTGCTTAAGCTCAGATAGTTTTTTAAAATTTCTAATGATGAGTTAATTTCTTTTGCCGTGTTCAATGCAATATTAAAATAATCAATCGCCAATGAATTTTGCTTGAGTTTTAAATAATAATTTCCAATACTGTTGTTAATGGATGAGATACCATTTTTGTAGTTTATGTTATTGCTTATTTCCAGTCCTTTTAGAAAGAAAGAAATAGCTTTTTGGTAATCGCCCATATCTTGAAAAATGCTTCCAATATTTTGATAATTTATCGACAACCATTTCCTGTTCCCGATTTCTGTGTTTATCTCAACTGATTTTTGATAATATTCTAAAGCCTGATAATAATTTTTTTTCAATCTAAATATTTCGCCGATATTATTATATGTTCCGGCGATACCTTTTAAATCATTGATCTTTTTTCGAAGTTCTAATGATTGTTTGTAATAATCCATAGCCAAATCATATCTTTTTTGATTATAATACGTGTTTCCGATATAATTGAATGAATAAGCTGTTTGATATTCATCTCCAATTTCAGTAGAGTAAATAAGTGATTTAAAAAATGCATCAAGTGCTTGTTTATTATCATTTTGTATCAGATGAATATATCCAAGCTTGTTGTATGCTTTCGCGATATCGTTTTTGCTGCCAAGTTCTTTAAATATCTTTACACTTATTAGAAAATAATTAATTGCCGGTTGGTATTTATTCTGTTCAAAAAAAATGTTTCCAAGATTGCAATTTGCTTTTGCAATACCGGATTTGTAATCTATAATGTTTGAAAGATTTAATGCATTTCTTGCAAATATCAGCGATTCCTTCATATTGCTATTCAAGTAATTTAAAGAAATTTTATTTAATATATCTACCTGAGATGAATCGTTTTGTGGGTGTTGTAATTCATTTAGCAATATCCTGACAGAGTCTTTATCATCGGGATAGATTGCAGGCATTGTGATGAAATACAGCACAATTATTAATAGATATTTTAGTTTGCCGAATATTATGAATCGTAAATTCAAAACAAAAATTAAATCAAGTATCATTTTGCATAATTAAAATAAATTTATGAATAAGTTAATTAATGTAAACTTCCGAAATTTATAGACACTAATTACTTATTTTTACTCATAAGGATCAGTTATCGGGAGAACATAATACTCTCCTGTTCTGGGATCTTTGTAAAATTTTGCGTAACCGTTTATACTTTCAATATTAGCATCAACTTTTCCTTGAATGAAAACAAGATCATCTATCCTCACTGAGCCTGTAATTACCAGTGCACTATCTGCTTGAACTTTTGTAGGCGTTATCTGTGGTACAATACCGGCATTTTGTAATACAATGATCCAAATTCCAATAACGATTGCAATTAGTATATTCTTTAAAAATTTAGTATTTTCCATGATTATGAAATTAGTAATTTGAATTTATTTATTTGACCAAAATTATTATTTTTTATATAATTATGCAAATGATTTTTTCATTTTCTAATTAGCACTTCTAAGAAAAGTCAGTAATTCTTGGTGTGGCTTTCTTAGAGCTACTATTTATCATGCAATATATTTAACTGCTGAGGCTTTAAATGAAACACATATTTTTTTTCCTTCAGTAAGATTTAATTTATGAAGAGAAACTTCGCTGATTAGCGCAGTTAAATTTATTCCAATATCAACAACAATTTCGATTCCGGGTTTTGAAGGATTTATTTCAGTGATAATTCCTTTGAAGTTATTGGCAGCACTCGAATTTTGTAATTCATCACTTAAAATAATATCTTCGCAACGAATAATAATAAAGCCTTCTTTACTTTTTTCTGTCGAAAGAAGTTTTATTTCAACATCATTTATTATAGCTGTTTTTAGTCCGTTTTGTTCAATATCTTTTAAAGTAACTTTAAAGTAATTTTTTATTCCTGTAAAGTGAGCCACAAATTCTGAACCGGGATGGTGAAAAACATCATTTGTTAGTCCGCTTTGAATTATTTTGCCGGCATGAAAAACTGCAATTTTATTGGAAAGTAAAATTGCTTCTTCATAATCATGCGTAACATGAATTATTGTTTGTCCATTTTTATTGAGACTTCGTAGTAAACGCCTCAGGTCATTTTTTAGTTGCACATCAAGAGATGAAAGAGGTTCGTCGAGTAAAAGAATATCAGGATCGAGAGCAAGTGTGCGAGCTAATGCAATTCGCTGGAGTTCACCACCTGAAAGATTTGCAGGTTTACGATTTAAAAGATGTGTGATCTCAAAATTTTCGGCAAGTTCAATTACAGTATTATTAATTTTTTTTTTTGATAATTTTTTGCTTTTCAAAGGATAGGCAATATTTTCCTTGACGGAGAGATGAGGAAAAATTGCATGATCCTGAAAAACCAGACCGAATTTACGTTTTTGAATTTTTTGAAAAGTAATATCTTTTCCATTATAAAACACTTTGCCCGAATCGGGGGTGATCAGTCCTGCAATAATCTCAAGTAAAACGGTTTTTCCGGCTCCTGAATGTCCCAAAACAATATAGTAATCGCCTTTTTCAACTTTAAAGGAAATATTCCTGATTGAAAATCCATCCAGTTGTTTTGATATATTTTGTAGATCAAGCATTGTTTTTTTCTTTTGAGAGAAGACGAAGGATAACGAAAAATATTAAACTTACAAGAATAAATATTACTGCTACCGGACGTGCATATTGCAATCCGAATGACCCGAAGCGTTCCCAAATTAATATTGGAGTAACCATTGGATGATATGCAACAATTACCACAGCACCGAATTCACTCATTCCTCTGGCAAACATAAGTATTAGTCCACTTACAATATTTCGCCATGCAAGGGGAAGCGAAATTGTAAAAAATACTTTAAAAGGCGATGCTCCAAGATTTAACGCTGCTTTTTCGAGTTTAACAGGGACCCCTGAAAACCCGTCTCTCGCTGCATTGATCAAAAATGGAATACTTACAAAAGCCATTGCAATTGATATTCCGACAGGGCTGCCAACAAAGTTTAATCCAAATTCAGAGCCGACTTTCCCTACCAGCGAATCTCTCGAAATAAATCCCAAAATGGCAATTCCGGCAGCGGAATGAGGAATAACTATTGGTAAGTCGATGATGCCAAGTACCAAACGTTTGAAAGGAAATTTCTTTCTGGCAAGTAAATAGGAAAAAGGAATAGCCGCAATTGCAAAAACAAATGTTGCACCCATCGCTGTGAATATTGTAAGCCAAATACTTTCTCTAACTTCTGATTCTTTGGCAGTTTCGATAAGTTCGGAGGTGCCTGTCGAAAAAAACATTCCGGCAAGGGGAGCAATAATAAACAAAAGCACTATTCCGCCAAGAAAAGCAAAAATTAGATTTATGGATTGTGGTCTTTTCACAATTTTTTTTAGCAAAATTATACTATTTTTTCATTTGAAAATCTTTTATCGTAATGAATCAGTATTGAATTTGGGAATAGGGGAAATAAGGGGAATAAGGGGAATAAGGGGAAATAAGAAAAATCTTATACCATTTATACCTTTATTTCCATTATACCTTTATACCCTTATTTCCCTTATTCCATTTTTAGTATTTATACACAAAGCCGGAAAATAAGAATTGATAAATAAACTGAGATTTAAATCATTCTTATTTTATCCCCAGTTTTTTTCTAATCTTCTTTGGAACAGCATCTTTATGAAGCACAATGTTCATAGTTTTATATTTTATAAAAGGCTCGGAGGCATAAAAATATCCTTTGTAAACATGGTCTCCAACATCCCACGAATTTTTTACGATATAATATTTACTGCCATTTTGATCATTTGCAATTCCTGTGATAAGCATTCCATGGTCGTCGGTAGTTGTGTAATTATCATAAGCTTCTTGTCGCATTTCATGAGTTATCTCTTTTTCTTTAACCGGTTTTTTGAAACTGAAAAGAGATTTCTTTTTTTCTTTGTCTGTAAGTTTTTCCCATTTTTCTTTTTCAGTTCCGGCAAGATCGGTATTTTCTTCATCAGGAACTATTGAAACACCTGTTTTCCATGAAAAACCTTTTTCGCTAACATCAGCACCCCAAGCCATAGTGTAGCCTTCTTCAATTGCGTAATCCATAATTTCTATCAATTCTTCCAATGGTACGTTATAAGTTTCGCTTAACATCCAATTGTCAGGTAATTCCATAATAAAAGTTTCGTAAAATGGATGATGAGTATATGAAGTGATTTCCACATAATCATCAGCGTTGATACCGAGCATTTCTCTGAAACTTTCAGGAGTATATTCAACTTCTTCGTAAATAAATGTTGATGGATAATCACCAAGATAAGCATCTAACATTCCGTCAAATCCTTTTTGCCAAACAGGTGTGAGTTTGCGGTTTTTGTTTTTGATTACAGCATCAGCAAAAGCTTTAAAAACAACATCCATTTCTCCGTGAATATGTTTTTCTTCGCCGATTACTTTTCCGTTGTATGCTTCTTCAGGAACAATTCCGTAATCTTTTATTACTTTAAAAACATCGCTGAATCCACCGCCACCGGCAAAGTTTAGCTTACCATGAAACCTGATGTATTTAGTGAATTTGTCGTCGTAAGCATTTCTTACGACAAACATTTCAGAAAGGTCGTAATCGCCTTTTCCCATTCTCAATAATTCAGCTTCGATCAAACCTAATCCTGAAAAACTCCAGCATGTACCCGAGCGATATTGATTTTTTACTGATGTTGCAGGGTTTTCTTTTACAACTTCAAATTTATAACCCTCATCTTTTACTTCTTCTTTTTCTTCTTTGTCTTGAGCAAAAATTGTGATTGATGAGAATAATATCAGTACTAAAACTCCAGATAAAATTTTTAATAATGTTTTCATTTTTCATTTTTTAAGATTTATAATTTTTTTTGAAGGACAAATGTAGGTATTAAATTTAAAATGACTAAAATGATTAAAATATAAAAATTTGAGTTCACTCCAAAAACAAAAAAACAAAAAATGCCACGAAAACACCAAGGCACAAAAACCCACAAAACAAATATTGAAATTTGATTGGCTTTAGTGGAATTTAGTCCCGAAAGCTTTCGGGATTGTGCTTTAGTGGCTAATAAACACTTTTCGGAGCGGACTCATTTATAAATTCTTTGACTTTATGGACAAACTCTATTTGCTTTTCTCTCTCGCATATTTCTTCCACTTTTCAGGGATATTGTTGAAAGTTTTAGTGACTGAAGGAATTACTGATGGTTGTCCGTTTTCTTCCATGATTTTCATTCCTTGTTCTTTTGAAAGCAGAAAATCCATAAAAGCATTTGCTGTCGGTTTATTTGGAGCCTTATCCAAAAGAGTGATTCCATAAACCATAGGTTCTCCTTTTTGAGTTATAAATTCCCCGGGTTTTTTGCCTTTTATCTTTACTGAAACTCTTGAGTAATAATCTGATAATTCTGGCTTTTTCAGATTGATTGAATCAGGAAGAAGTATAAAGTTTAATTTGTGCTGCTCGGCAACTGAACGATAAATAAATATGTAGTCGATGGTGTTGTTTTCCAAAAGACTTAAAAGATCAACTTCTTTTGGTCTAATAAAATTATTGTCTTTTGATAATAGTTTTTCAGGTAATTCGGGATTGTTATAATAATCTGCTGCCAGTTTGGTTGTCAGCACCGAGCGATAACCGCATGGATCAGAATTGGGATCAGATCTGCCATAGAAAATATCCTCTTTTAAAAGTATATTAAACCAGTTGGTTTTATTTATTTTATTATGATATTTTGATTTCTCCGTAAAGGCAATAACCATTTCGTTGCTTGCAAATTTTATGTTCCATTTAGCATAATCGGGAATTAATAATTTATTGATAATTGTATAATCTGCCGAAGCCATGATATCACATTCGCGTTTCAGATCAGTGATTTTTCGTGCACAAGTAACACTGCCGGCAGATTCTCGCAATACTTTTACATCAGGATATTTTTTTTCAAATTCTTTTGAAATTTGTTTAAACGGGACAGAAAGACTCCCTGCATGAAAAATCGTTAAATTTCCTGAAATTGTGCTTGTCTCGTTATTTTTTTCTTTGTTAAGATTATTACATGAAAATGTTGTAATTAGAATTAATGTTGCAGTTAGTAATTTGATTATTTTGTTCATTTTTTCGGGTTGATATTAGGATTTTTAAAAAATATTAAAGAATGGCAAATGTATTGAATAATGTCAATTGAGACGAAAAACTTATAAATATTTGTTTCAAAAATCCCAACATTTTTTCTGTAGGTTTTTGAAAATATCAGGTCAATTATAATTTTATTAATTATCGTGCCACGACTGATGCTCTGAACGTTTATCACCTGGGAATATCTTTCAAGATGGATGTTTACATATTCAATTTCCGGAAGTTTGTGCCATTTACCAAATCTTAATCCAAAAATAAAAAAGTAGTCTTTATACTCTTTTAAATAAAAATTAATTTGAATTCCTGTTTTTGAGAAACTGAAAATTAAAGCAGGAATAATTAATACAATTCCAAATAAATTGAAAGAATCTATCAATAAATATAAACCAAATATGGCTAATAAATATCCCAACATTACGAATTGAAGCGGAAAATACTTTTCCAATTTATTATCAAAAATTTCCATAAAGAACTAAAAACTAAAATAAGCATCAAAGATCATAATTTTTTATTGATGTTGAATTTATTATGATAAAAAATTATTTAATCATAATTTGTCCTGTATATAGAATAAATTTGTCTATTTTTGTTTTGTATATAAGAAATCAAGACCAATGGACAAAGACATAATAAAAAAAATAATAGTTGAGAATCAAGAATTTGTCAGGGATATTAGAATTTTCCCCCGAAAACTATATATAGAAAAAAATGGCAATTATGTATTTACCGGAGCACGAAGATCGGGTAAAACCTTTTCTATGTTTCAAATCATCAAAAGCAAGCTTGCCGAAGGTATCTCATTGAAAAAAATTTTATACATCAATTTTGAAGATGAACGATTAATTGAACTTACCGGTAGCTATCTTGATTATATATTAGAAGCATACAGGGAATTGTATGATATGAAACCTATTTTGTTTTTAGATGAAATACAAAACATAGACGGATGGGAAAAATTTGCACGTCGTTTGGCAGATACCGATTACATAATTTTTATAACAGGAAGTAATGCTAAAATGTTAAGTCAGGAAATTGCTACTACTTTAGGCGGACGATATCTTATTAAAGAGATTTACCCCTTGTCTTTTCCTGAATATCTTCAGATGAACAAGCTAATACCAGAAAAAAATTGGGAATACTCTTCTCAACGGTTTGAGATAAGAAAAATGTTTAATGACTATTTTTATTATGGCGGTTTCCCTGAAATTATACGTTTTCAAGAAAAACGATTGTGGTTAACAAATTTATTCCAAAAGATATTTTATGGCGATCTTATTTCACGGTATAAAATAAGAAACGATTTTGCATTAAAATTGATGATAAAAAAAATGGCGGAAAATATTCACGATGAAATCTCTTTTAATCGTATAAAGCATATTATCAAATCTATAGGAATTAAAATTGGTACGACCACACTTATCGAATATGTAAAATATTTGAAAGAGACATGGTTGATATTTGAAATCAAAAATTATTTTACTAAAATAGGTTCAAGAGAAACTGTAGGGAAGTATTATTTTATTGACAATGGAATTTTATCACTTTTTTTGATGAACTCCGAAACCATCTTGCTCGAAAATATTGTTGCAATACGATTAAAACAATTATATGGAAATGATTTATATTATTTAAAAAAACAAACCGAAGTAGATTTTTATATACCGAAGAAAAAAATTATGGTGCAGGCAGCTTATAAAGTTCATTTAGCTGAAACAGAAAAAAGAGAGATCAATTCGCTTATTAAAGCAGCACAATACGTAGATACCAAAGAAATGTGGGTGATAACACTTGATACTGAAAAGCAGGTTAAAGTTAATAACTTTACTATACAATTTATCCCTGTTTGGAAATGGTTGCTTTTTTAGTTTATAAAATAAGTTTTGTTGAATAAATCCATCATAGATAGAAAAAAGGATCAAGGATCAAGAAACATCCCGAAAGCTTTCGGGACAAGAATCAAGGATCAAGAATCAAGAAACCAGAAACATTTATAATTATCAAAAACTCTCCAAAAATATCAGTCATCCTCCCATTTTATAATGCGGAAAAAACTCTTGATCGAGCAATATCAAGTATTGCGGAGCAGAGTTTTGATAACTTTGAATGTGTGTTAATTAACAATAATTCGAATGATAAAAGCCGTGAGATTGCGGAAAATTGGATTAAAAAGGATTCAAGATTTATATTGATAACTGAAAAAAGGCAGGGAGTCATGTTTGCTTCAAATGCCGGTTCTCAAAAGGCAAGAGGAAAATATATTGCACGCATGGATGCCGATGATTGGTCATATCCCGAACGATTGGAAAAACAAGCAGATTTTTTGGATAAAAACCCTGATTACGGTGCTGTTGCTTCTCTCGTTGAATATGTGAGTGAGATGGAAGATACTGAGGGTTTTGCTCGTTATGTTGAGTGGATTAACTCTGTTCAGACTTATGAGGAAATTCTTAAAAAGCAATTTATCGAATTGTTAATTGTAAATCCTTCAGCTACGTGGAGGAGGGAAGTTGCCGAAAAGCAAGGGATGTATAAACATGGAGATTTTCCGGAGGATTATGAATTATGGCTTAGATGGATAAATAATGGTGTTAAGATCAGGAAGATTCCTGAAATATTAATAAAATGGTACGATTCCGAAAAGCGACTTACCCGGACAAATCCGATTTATAGTGTAAAATCTTTTTATCAAATAAAATCAAAATATCTCGCCGAATGGTTGAAAAAAAACAATCCTTTTTATCCTTATATTTCTGTTTGGGGAGCAAGCAGGATTTCCCGGCGGCGTGCAAAATTGCTGGAAAAACATGGTGTAATTAATACATGTTATATTGATATCAGAAGAAACAGACAGTTGGACAAAGAAGTTATTTATTATCAGGATATTCCATCACCAAAAGAAACTTTTATTCTTACCTACATAAAACAAATGGATGCCCGTGATGAAATACAGGATTTTTTGCATAACAGGGGATTTGTGGAAGGGAAAAATTATTTATTGGTGTCGTGATGTTTTTTGTATGTGTAAACCTATTTAACCCTCAATAATTAACCACAATATTTTTTGATTATAATGATTAAATCAATTATTGTGAAAAGAATTAAAAAATGTTATATATTTTTGTTTTGTTAAAAATAAAAATTATACATTTGCACTCCGTTTTTACGGAGGAAATTGTTCATAAATATTTCGGGCGATTAGCTCAGTTGGTTCAGAGCACCTGCCTTACAAGCAGGGGGTCACTGGTTCGAATCCAGTATCGCCCACAGAAAGGGAAAGTTAATAGCTTTCCCTTTTTTTGTATATGGATTATTATTTTTACATATTATTTTCTTCCCAAACTGATA
>JAIORY010000119.1 GCA_021107915.1 Bacteroidales bacterium
TTTGTTATTTGGTGCTTTATTTCAAAAAATTGCTGACTTTAAAGACAGACACTAATTAGTGGATCTTTTTTTGTGAAATTAGATGATTATAATCTCCCATCAACCTCATTCTTATCCCACACTCCTTTAATATCATAAACCACAGCATTACTTCCATTTTTAAGTTTATTAAGATTTAGTTCCATAAACTCATTATGAGAAGCAGCAAGAACAATAGCTTCGTAGCTTTTGTTGTAGATGTTATGATTTTTTGGGAGAATTTCTTTATTGTATTCTTGTTTAACTTCTTCGGCATTTGCCCATGGATCGTAAATATCTACATTACAACCATATTGCTGAAACTCATCAATAATATCAACAATTTTTGTGTTACGAATATCCGGGCAGTTTTCTTTAAAGGTAATACCAAGAATAAGTATATTGCTGTTAAGGATACGGTGTCCTTTTTTTATCATAAGTTTAATAACCTTATCGGCTATAAAATGACTCATATTGTTGTTTACTCTTCGCCCTGAGCGTATTACTTCGGGTTGGTAGCCAAGTTGTTCTGCTTTATAAGCTAAATAATATGGATCTACACCTATGCAATGTCCTCCTACCAGACCGGGTTTATATTTAAGAAAATTCCACTTAGTACCTGCTGCTTCTATCACATCGTTTGTATCAATACCAATTCGATCAAAGATAAGTGCTAACTCATTTACAAAAGAGATATTTAAATCGCGTTGTGCGTTTTCAATTACTTTAGAAGCTTCTGCAACTTTTATACTTGTAGCTTTAAAAGTTCCGTTTAACAAAACCGTATTATATAAATCATCTACAATATTTGCTATTTCAGGAGTAGAGCCGGAAGTTACTTTCTTTATTGTAAGGAAGGTATTTTTCTTATCACCGGGATTAATTCTTTCAGGAGAATAACCGGCATAAAAATCTATATTGAATTTTAATCTGCTGGTTTTTTCTATAATTGGGATACATTCTTCTTCAGTAGCTCCGGGATATACGGTAGATTCGTAAATTACAATATCATTTTTGCTAATAATTTTACCAATAGCTTCGGAAGCTTTAATGAGCGGTGTAAGGTTGGGATTGTTGTTTTTGTCGATGGGGGTGGGGACGGTAACGATGTAGATATTGGCATCGCTTATTTCAGAGAGATTAGTTGTGAGTATTAAATTTGGTTTGGTGTTTGTTTTAGGAGGTCCCTCAACTTTGCTCGGGATGACAGTCAGAACTGATTGCAAGTTTTCGTCTTCTACTTCAAGGGTGACATCATGCCCGGCGTTTAGTTCATCAACGCGCTTTTGGTTGATGTCGAAACCGATGACAGGAAATTTTTTGGCAAATTCAACTGCAAGGGGAAGACCTACGTAACCGAGACCGATAACGGCTATTATGTGTTTATTATTACTCATTAATTAGTGATGTATGTATTGTTGTTTTGGTTTGTAAATGAATTGAATGGATACATATAGACTTCTTGCGATTGTTGTATGATTGTATGATTGATTGATTGATTGATTGCGTTATTCATAATTTATTTCATCTTCACGTAGTGTATAATCATCATTCCATGTTCCTTTTTCCTTTAGTATTTTTATCTGTGATTTATTGTAAGCAATTAATTTATTTTCTAATGAAAAATGTTTGCCATCATAGATATCAAACCATTTTCTGTCAATTTTTTCTGCTTTTAATAGTGCATATACTTGGCTATAGTTTTCAGCTAACGATCCAAGTGCATAATTGTTAAAATTAATGTTTTCTTTCAATGATCTTCTACCATAACCTTCAGCAATATTCGAATGAACTGAAAATACAGAGTCTTCAACTTGACCTTTTACTTTGAAAGATATATTATTGATAATGTATATTTTCTTACTAACATAAACATATAAATCAATAGCTTCTCTCCAAACAATAAGTTTTCTGAATCCTCTGTTAATATTTTTATTCCTTTCTATTAGCTCATCCATTCAATCATCTAATCAATCATCCAATCAATTATCTAATCAATCATTAATATAATCCGTGGATTGTAATTTATTGTTTTTCCACAGCTTCGCCACCTCAGTTACATGTAGTAAACCAAGAATGTTATAAACAATAATTTAGCAAGCGACCAACAGTCCTTACTCTTTCCAAAGTAGCAAAGGCTCAATTCCTTTATTTTCTTTTCTGTAATCTTCAAATTCCTTTGTAGAAAGTACCAGATAACGGATTTTTCTTTTTATAAGTTTTTCTGCCTTTTGAATTAATTCTGTCAAATAGTTATGATTTATATTTTCGCTAACAAAAATCAAATCTATAATATTATTATTTAATCCTTTGGCAAAATCACCAACAACAAAAACACTTTTAATATCACCCAGTTTTTTAATTACTTCTTCGATGATATGATCAAAACCAATATTTTTCATTAACAAATTATTAATTGCAGGAAATAACGGGTGTTTGACTTCAGCCTGAAAGAATTTTTTATTTCCTTTATAAAAGGATTTTAGTAATCCTGCTTTTTCAAATCTGATTAGTTCAACACGAATTGAATTTGTGGATTCACCAAATTCGTTTTCGAGACTGCGCAAATATGAACTTGCTCTGGAGTTCAGGAAGAACTTCAGAATAAGTTTGAGGCGAGTTTTGCTTGTTATAAGGGTGTCGAGCATTTTATAGTTTTATTTTAACCGTCTTTTCTTGCTCACATATCATTTTCGTAATTAACCCATAAAGGATTTTGAGTAACAAAAGTACTCAATATTTTAAATATGTCAAGTTTTTTTGAAAATATTTTTAAATTGGCAACTAAATTAGTGTCCGTCTTTAAAGTCTAAATGTTAAAATTAATATTAAAAATCACAAATGACAAGCACCAAATTTCAAATAAATTCCAATAACCAAAAGCTTAATGACCAAAACAGTTTCAAGCTGTTTTGAACATCCATACGGACAAGTTTTGATCATTGATATTTGGTATTTGTTTGTTATTTGATTTTTTTGTTATTTGGTGCTTTATTTCAAAAATTGCTGACTTTATGGACAGACACTAATTAAATAATTTTCTTTTTTATCAGATAATCCAAAATTCCATCTACATTTTTACCGTTTTTTTCTGCTTTAACTACAATATTTGCCTTAGCAGGTTCTTCAAATGGTTCGTCAACACCTGGTAAATATTTTAACTTGCCTTCTTCTGCCAGTTTGTAGAGACCGTATTTATCGTTTTTCTTTGCAAATTCAAGATTAGATTTCAGATAGATCAGATTGAATTTGTCTTTTCCTATAATCTCTGCAACTTGGTTTCTTATGTCCTCATTGGGAGAAATGAAAGAACAAATCGTGATAATACCCTGATCATTTAACATTTTACAGATATAAGCTACTCTTCTCAGATGTTCTGCACGATCGGCAGGAGAGAAATCCAATTCTTTGCTGAGTCCTGAACGGATAGATTTGCCATCCAACAAAATTGTAGTAGCACCTGTATTGAACAATTTTTTTTCGAGTGTATAAGCCAGTTCGTTTTTACCGCTGCCATGCAATCCGGTAATCCATAAAGTTGTAGCCTTTTGATTGTAACGTTTCTCGCGTTCTATAGTTTTTATCAGTCCTTCTCCTTTTACTATTTTTTGGGTATCTTCAGAAGTGATCTTTAAACTGCGTTCAGAAGAAACTTTATCAAGGATCAAACCAACTGCCACCGTATTATTGGTAACGGGATCTATTAGTACAAAAGAACCTGTGTTATGATTCTTTTTATAGGGATCGAAAAAAAATGGTTTTACGGTTGTTATTACCACATGTCCTATTTCATTCAATTCAAAATGATCCGTTTCGGTTTTTTCCAAAGTGTTGACATCAATCTTATGCCTGATTTTATCAATGCGGGCTTTAGTATTATTGGTGGTTTGCTTGATGTAAAACTGTGTGTATGGATTCATGGGTTTTTCGTCCATCCATACAAGCATAGCTTCAAAATGGCGTTCAATTCTTGGCAGATTGTTTGGATGAACCAGCATTTCTCCACGAGATACATCAATTTCTCTATCCAGAGTAACAGATACTGATTGAGGTGGGAAAGCATACTCTAAGCTCCCATTAAGAATATCAATACTTTTTACTTTTGCTTTTTGCCTTGAAGGCAAAACCATTATTTCATCACCTTTACGGATGATTCCGGAAGCTATTTTTCCTGCAAATCCTCTGTATTTAAGATCGGGACGAATAACATATTGTACAGGGTAACGAAGATCCTCAAAATTTTTGTCGGAAGTTACCTGTACTGTTTCCAGAAATTCCAGCATGCTTTTGCCGTGATACCAAGGCATTTTATCTGAAATATCAACAACATTGTCGCCTTTAAGAGCAGAAAGCGGTATAAAGTTAATATCCGGAATGCCGAGTGATGTTACAAATTCATTATAATCATCCACAATTTTATCAAATGCTTCCCGCTTGTAATCTACAAGATCCATTTTATTAATAGCTACCACAATATGTTTAATTCCCAGAAGGGAAACAAGAAAAGTATGTCTTTTGGTTTGAGTGATTACACCTTGGCGGGCATCTACCAGTATAATAGCAAGATTGGCTGTAGAGCCACCTGTAATCGTATTGCGAGTGTATTGCTCATGACCCGGTGTATCTGCAATGATAAATTTTCTTTTATTTGTAGAAAAATATCTATAAGCGACATCAATAGTAATTCCTTGCTCACGTTCAGCTTTTAATCCATCTAACAACAAAGCATAATCTATTTCACCTCCCGCATGACCTTCGCGTTTACTGTCACGTTTAAGAGCAGCAAGATGATCTTCGTAAAGTTTTTTACTGTCAAAGAGCAATCGACCGATAAGGGTGCTTTTTCCATCATCAACCGAACCGGCTGTTAGAAAACGGAGGAGGTCTTTTTTTTGGTCCTGATTGAGGAATTGTTTTATATTCATTATTTGTTTGGCATTTCTGATTAATGTTTTGCAGTTAGCTATGAGTTTGCTTCGCCTTCGGCTCGCAAAATCGTGCTACATATTGTATTCTGTAGAAGTTTTTTATTATAGTGTGTCATACAAGTCAAGCCATTCGGAATTTTTTAATTCAATAAGTTTTATCTTTTTTGCTCGAGATCCTGCTTTTATTTGCTTTTCTCTGGCTTGTGCCAAAATAATACTATCAAATTCTTCAAAATAAACAAGTTTGTTTATATTATATTTGGCTGTGAAAGCATTTTTGTATTTTTTCTAACCCTTTTTTCTGATAATTAGAAATACGAATTTGCGAACCCGACGTAGGAGGGTGAAGCAATCTCATAATATTAATATGAGTTGTTCGAAAAAGCTCATCCCAATACTCCATCAAAAATACCCTTCCCTTTTTTTCTGCTCCATACTCGCTTCCTGATCAAAGTCAATCACTCTTGTGGTGCGTTCAGAAACAGTAACGGTCATCATTTCTTCTACGATTTTTTCGATAGTATCGGCATTAGATTCTATGGCACCGGTTAAGGGGTAACAACCTAAAGTTCTGAAACGAATCATGCGCATTTCGGCTTTCTCAGCTAATTCTTTTGGCATTCGTTCGTCATCTACCAAAATTTGTGCGTTATTGAAATTCACAATCGGGCGTTTTTTAGCAAAATAAAGGGGTACAATAGGAATATTTTCCAGACGAATGTATTGCCAGATGTCCAGTTCGGTCCAGTTGCTTAAGGGAAATACACGAATGGATTCACCTTTATGGACTTTTGCATTATAGATATTCCAAAGTTCGGGACGTTGATTTTTAGGATCCCATTGATGATAACGATCACGAAAAGAGTAAATTCTTTCTTTGGCACGGGATTTCTCTTCATCGCGGCGGGCACCACCAAAAGCAGCGTCAAAACCATATTTAGTCAAACCTTCCAACAGGGCCTGAGTTTTCATTATATCAGTATGTACCTTGCTTCCATGAGAAAAAGGCCCGATACCTTCTTCAAAGCCCTTTTTATTGTAATGGACAATAAGATCCCAATTTTTTTCTTTTGCATATTTGTCGCGAAATTCCACCATCTCTTTAAACTTCCATTTACTATCGATGTGCATTAACGGAAAAGGTACTTTGCCGGGAGCAAAGGCTTTTTCTGCCAAGCGTACCATTACGGAAGAATCTTTTCCGATAGAGTAAAGCATTACAGGATTTTCAAATTCTGCAGCCACTTCACGAATGATATGAATGGCTTCGGTTTCCAGTTCACGAAGATTGTTAAGACTATATTGGTTCATTTTTTGCTAAAAAATTTATTGGTTATTTTAATATTTTAGGCACTCTTAACTTTAGCACGATTAATTCAGGTGTTATTTTATTGCCACTAATTAGTGCTTGTCCATAAAGTCAATTATGTTGATAAAATTTTAGATTTATGATTTTAAATTTTAAATCTGAATTCTAAAATCTTAAATTGTTAGAACAAGACTTTATGGACGGACACTAATTATATATTTCGTAAATCGTCCACAGCTTCGCCACCTCAGTCACAATAATAGGGATGAGAATGTTTTGATTTTAATATACTGCTTCTTATTAAGAATGTATTTTTCTAAAAAATCAATTTTTTTTGTTGAGTAACAAAAGTACTCAATATTTAAAACTTGCCAAGTTTTCTGGAATTATTTTAATTATTTTGAATATATTGGATTTCACATTTTTTTTAGTACTTTTGCATATCAATTTAAGGGAAAAAACAAGTATTAAATATTATTCTGTAAATTAAATACAAAAATTAAAATGAACCAACAATCACAAAATCAACAAAATGCAGGAACACAGAAAAATTCCGGCTCTAAAAATTTAATTATTATTTTAGGAGTACTTGGGGTAATTGTTGTTGCTTTGGCAATATGGTTAGTTATAACCAAAATAGATGTGTCTGAATTAAAAGAATTGAAAGCTGAAAAAGAACAACAAAGAATTGAATTGAAATCTGAATTAGATACCTTACTTGTTCAACACAATAAAATAAAGGAAGTATATGGTCAATTATCAGATACTTTATTTGTGCGTGATAGCATTATACAAGAAAATGCAAATGAAATCAAAAAACTTCTTGACACAAAATGGAGATACTATAAAGTAAAAAAGAAACTTGCCAGATTACAAAAAATAGCTCAAGGCTATGTTCATCAAATGGATTCTCTTTATACGGAAAACAAGGTTCTTAAAGATAAAAATATTAAGATAACCAAAGATTATAATTTAGAATTGAAAAAAAATATTGAACTGACAAAAATCAAAAAAGCTCTTAATGAAAAAGTAAACACTGCGTCAGTTTTAAAAACATACAATCTTAAAGCAGAAGCAATACAGTTAAGATGGGGTGGTCAAAAAACAAAAGTTGTTGACAAAGCTAAAAAAGTTGATAAGCTAAAAATTTGTTTCACTTTGAGTGAAAACACAATTATTCCTGCCGGACAAAAAGAAGTTTATATTAGAATAGCAAAACCTGATAAACTTATCTTAACACCATCGAGAAGAGACAGCTATTCGTTTATATATAAAGGAGAGCAGCTTCAATATTCAATAAAAAAAGAAATTGATTATCAGAATGAAGCTCAAGATTTGTGCCTTTACTGGACCAACAAAAGTAGTGAAGAAATGATTGAAGGAACTTATCATGTTGAAATTTTTGTTGATGATAATGTTATTGGACATACAAAATTTATACTGAATTAATCTTTAAAAAACATATTTGAAAAAGGAAAGAGGAGCTGTTTGGTTTCTCTTTTTTTTTGGTTCTAAATTCTACATTTATCATCTTAAATTTTACATTTCTTTTCAATAATGATAAATGTAGAATGATAAATTTAAAATGTAAAATACAAAATGCTATTTATTATTCTTTATTAATTTGTTATTTTCAGCTGTTTTGATACTTTTTGCAAATATGGCAACAAGTTCTGAACATTCATTAAAATCAGATTCTACTTTCAAAAATGGTTTTCGGATTATAATAATAAGACAGATTCGTGTTTCCCTCAACTCTTTTAAAATGATTCTCATTTTATGAATAAAATCTTTTGTAGATTCTGCAGCCTGTACTTCACCATAGTTTAAAGCGGGTGAAGTTCCGCACCTTACTAATTGATTAGCTATGTGAGTCCCTGCTTTTGTTTTTGGTAATTGCTCAATTATTTCTATTATTCTAATAGCGAAAGTAATAAGCCTTTCTTCTAAATCGTATTTTGTTTTCATTGTCTTTTATATAATATTATTAGCATAAAATATTTAAATTATTATCAGCTGTTTAATTCCATTCTGAATTTTAAATTTATCATTTTAAATTTTACATTGATTTTAATAATGATAAATGTAAAATTATGAATGTAAAATCTAAAAATTTTTCTACTCCAAAAGTTTTTTCTTCTTTCTATCATATAACTTTTTTGCTCCATAACCGGCACCTAAACTTAAAAGTATAAATAGTCCTCCTCCGATTGGTGCTCCTCCTCCCGGTGCCTTGTTTCCATCTTGTCCATGTTGTCCCGGAGGATCAGGTACCTGAGCATTAGTATTGGAGATTAAAAATAATAATGTAATTACTAAACAAAAAAATACGGTTTTAATAATATTGGTTTTCATATTGTTTGACTTTTTATTTAAGGAATAATTTTTTTGTATAAATTGTATTGCTAAGAATGCGTATTATATAATTTCCGGTTTTTACATTTAAGGGAATGGTAATATCAGAATTTCCGTTTATTTTGCCTTTTGCAATTTCCTGTCCCATAATATTAAATACTTGGTAAGAGGTATTTATTTTTTCAGAACTATGATTTTTGATATAAATGTTTTTACCAAAAGCCCAAATCTGTACTTCTTCCTGAATTTCTGTTTCATTAATATCTGTTAAATTATTAAAATACAAAAGAAACCTTGCTTTATCATCATCAGGGTCAGCGAAAAATGCATAAATACTATCCTGCCGGAAATCATTAAAAACACCGGTTTTCAAATCTTCAAGAATAATTTGATTTAATGTATCAAAGCTGTCAAGATTGTTTGCTTCAATAAAATATACTCCGGAAACTCCAATCTCAAAACCGAGTTGAATTGTTTTATTTTTTGATGATGAAGGAAGATAATTTATTGAAAAGTTTTCTTCATCAGAAATAATTGAATATAACTGAGATGCGTTTTCATTTCCCGGTAACTTCCGTGAATCAAATTCCAAATCATAATCAGGTGTAGCATTTTCTCTGAAGCCGACATAACATTTATCAAAAAATGTATTTACTTCTCCGGTGGCTATCAGCTCCAATTTTCCTGATATTTCATAATTATTTTTATAGAAATTTGTGGAACTATGAGTTCTGGCAATTTTAGGAATTGTAATTGTATTTGTTGAATTTGATGCTTGAACAAAAAATCCCTGTGTAGCAGGAATAATTCCGTTTGCAGAAATATCTGTATAATTTCCGGCAGATTCATTCCAGATTTTTGCTATTCCACCAATATCCGTTAAAGCCCAGTTTCCGTCATTCCATTTCACAGCACATGGAAAAGGATTTCCAAGCAAATGCCAGCCGGTATTAACTCCTCCTGTAACGGTAAGATTTGTAAATGTAATATCCGAACTATTCAAATCTCCTGAAAATTCTTTTGTTGCTGTGGCTTGATATGCAACAAGATATCCTTTTCCATTTTCAAAATTTGAGAACACACCTGGAGCCGGCTTCCAATTTTCCCAGATAGTATTTATTTCATCCCATCTAAAAAAATCATCATTACCTCCTGGTGCAAAATCAGAACCATTAATACTAAAATTATTGACCGGCGAAGATAAAAGATGCCAGCCATCAGCAGAAGTTGTATAGCTGGCTATGTAACGTTCAACTTTTGCAGTTCCTGCTTTACTAATTGAACCATTATTAATAAAAGATGCAGTTGCCAACGCATCCGATTTTAGTATCAGGCTTTCAGAACCATTCAAAGATGTTGTACCGTTTACAGTTAATTGTACACCCGGATCAAGTTGAAAAACACCTGATGTAATTGAAAAATTCCCGTTGACCGTAAAATTTTCTAAACTCTTTAAAGTGTTACCATTCCCTACATTACATTCAAGATTGTTTAATGCTGTTTCACAATCTATGATGGGAATTGTTTTTCCAACGGCATTTGAAATTTTAATTGTTCCTCCTGTAACAGAAGTTGCACCAGATTCCATAAAATAAAATTCTGTTCCGCTACCGGTATTCCCGTTTTTTATTTCTAAAGTCCCACCTGACATAATAAAATCACAACCATTTGGACAATTAAAAATCACTGTCCCGTTTGATTGACCACCAACAGTATTTACATTTATTGTTCCTCCTGTAATTTCAGAATCACCACCTGCCGTTTGATCCCAATATCCTGTGATATTCAAAATTCCTCCATTCATGGTAAATTGGGCATTTGAGCCATTAATATCCATTTTGTTACTCATTGTTTTTCCAATTGTCATTGTGCCGTTATCTATTTTTAAAATGCCATTAACAGTAAGACTTCCCGAAGAAGTAAACTGATTAACTACCGCTGAAGCATGATTCAAATAAAATCCAGAGTTTGAATTAATTGTTGAAGCTCCTGAGAACGGAGTAATTGTTGATGCACTTGAAAGTTTAAAAATACCGCTTGTGAGAGTAAAATCATCGGCACTGGGAAAAGTAATTACTGAAGAAATATTTAATGTTTTTCCGGCTGTAAGATTAATTGTCATACCCTGAAAATTCGTTTGGTTTCCGGACAAACCAACATCAACACTTGCCTGAAATGTTACATTAATTTTATCATCACCGGAAATAGAAGTAAACGTCCCGTTATTTGTAAAGTTTCTCGATAAATTCAAACTATGGGAATTAGTATTAACTCCATCATCATCAAGATTTAAAATACCACCGGAATTAATTACAAGATCACCGGAAACAGTAAGTGAATAAGATCCTCCTGTTCCAAAAGTTAATGTTCCGGTTATTGTCAGGTTATTTGGAGAATTTGTTACATTCTGTCCGATACTAACTACATCTCCACTTTGGATTGAAACATTGTCTCCGGCAGCAGGAACAACATTTCCACTCCATGTGTTTCCGGTATTCCAAGCTCCTCCTCCACTTCCATTGCTTTGAATATCTGCTGCATTTATTATCTGGAAATAAAAAATAAGAGGAATAAAAAATAATACTTTTTTGAGATTAAAAGAATTCATGATTTTTTGATTTAAGGTTAATAAATTGTGTTTTATCACCTTAATACCAAAAATCAAAATTTGTTCCTGAAGTTCATTAATAAATTAATAACGTATTAATAAAAAGCCTGCTAAAGCGAGCTATGAGCGGGACATATATTTCTTTTATTTTACCACAATAAATTGTGGTGCTATTCTTATATTTTGAAATGAAAATTGAATATTATATGTTGAGTGTTGAATGTTTAATTTCTGTAATAAAATGAGTTTGCATTTAATAAAACTCGCTACAAACAACACGAACCCAAAAAAATTATTTCCGTCCAAAGTCAGCAGGTATTTCACCCCAAATTGCGGTTTCCCATTTCAGGATTTTATTTGGATATGAATTGTTTTCAAGCCAAAATATTGCTCTGTCAATTTTATGAAATAACTCTTCGGTTTTAGAATTTCTTTGTAGGGTGGTTTTTATCTTTTTGTCTCTCACCCATTTCATGGCAGTTCTCGAATCAGAATAAATTGGAATACTGCTGTTTTTTTGTTTCAAATAAGCGATTCCATGAACAAGCGCAAGAAATTCTCCCAGATTTACAGTTCCCAAAGGATATAATTTGCTTCTGAATATTTGTATTCCGCTTTTGGTGTCAACACCACGATATTCAAGTTTTCCGGGATTTCCGCTGCAAGCAGCATCAACAGACAATGTTTCAGGATATGGTTTTCCTGAAAATCTTTTTTGGTATTCGCTTACAGGTTTTTTATTGAAGTTTTTACCCAAAAATTCCCTGTATTCTTTTCTATATGCATCTATTGCAGTTGCCTTATCGGGAAAGGATTTATATTTTGCATCAGGAAAAGCCCTAACAGAATCATGACATTCTTCCCAGTTGTCGAATATTCCTCGTATTTTACCTTCCCAAACTACATAATATTTTTTCTTTGCCATGATTCGATTATGAAAAACAAAAGTATTACTTATTTTTGGATGAAATTTATAATAATATTAGTGATGAGAAATTTTTTATTATTTTTAACAATAACATTATTTATTTTTTCTTCCTGCAATCAAAACAAAATTGTATTTGAAGAATCCAAACGGTTTGAAAACAATTCCTGGAATAAATTCAATTCTTTGGATTTTACTTTTTCAATTTCTGATATCAATAGTTATTATGATTTTTTTCTAATAATTGAACACACATCTCAATTAAAAATAAAAATACTGCCTATAAGTTTTTATTTTTATACCCCTTCAGGTGAAACAAGAACAATGTCTTATTACATTAGAATTATTGATAATAACGGCAATTTTAATGGTGAAAAAAAAGGGGATAATTGGAAACTTACTATTCCGCTAAGGAAACATTTTCAATTTAAGGAAAATGGAACTGCGAGAATAGAAATTGTAAATCAGCTTACGAAACTCGAAACGCCGGAATTTATTAAAGTAGAGTTAATTGTTAAGAAGCAATAAATGCCCAATGATAATATCTTGTAGTTACTTTTAACTTTAGTTCATTTTAAGTAATGCCTCAAAAAAACTAAGCACTCTTATTATTTATGTTTTGTTAAACTTATTCATAGTCCTGTTAATACCAATTGTAGTAAAACTTTTTATTGCTTCGGTAGCGAGTTCAACTTTTGGTATCATTAATTTTTCTTCTGATTTTGTCCATTTTCCAAGAACATATTCTGATTGATAACCTCTGGCAAAGTCATCACCAAGCCCAATTCTTAAACGGGAAAAATCACTTGTATTAATATTTTCGATTATACTTATTAGTCCGTTATGTCCGCCATCGCCACCTTTTTTTCTCATTCTTAATGTACCTAAAGGTAAGGCAATATCATCAACCACCACCAATAATTTATTTGAAGGAATATTTTCTTTTTCAAGCCAGTATCTAACAGCTTTTCCGCTAAGGTTCATATAAGTAGCCGGCTTTATCAAAATTAATGTTCTTCCCTTAAATTTTATTTTTGCAATAGACGCATATCTTCCCGGACTGAATTTTACATCAGTATCTTTTACAAGAGCATCAAGTACTACAAATCCAATATTATGCCTTGTGTCAGCATACTCATCTCCAATATTTCCTAAACCTACTATTAAGTATTTCATTTTTTATAATAATACACACAAAAGTATTAAAAAAATAAAAAACCCCGTGTAAACGGGGTTATTTGTAATAGATATGTGTTTTTTGAAAGAATAATTATTTTTTACTTTCACCACTTTCTGCAGGAGCAGCACCTTCTTCACCTTCTGGACTTTCTTCGCCTTCTTCACCTTCTTCACCTTCTTCATCATCTTCAGAAACAACCGTACGTGTAGTAGTAACTCCAATTACAAATTGTTGTGGTTTTGCAATAAATTCAATATTTTCCTGTTGAAGATCGGAAATATGAATAGAATCATTTATTTCCAGAGCGCTGATATCAACTTCAATTTTATCAGGCATAAATTCAGGAAGAGCACTAACTTTGAGTTTATGCATTTTTTTCATTAAAATACCACCTTTGGTAATTCCGGATGCTGTTCCTACTTCTTGTAGAGGAACACCCATAATAATTGGTTTTGCCCCGTCAAACTCTAAAAAGTCAACGTGTAAAAAATTATCTGTTACAGGATGAAATTGCATTTCCTGAATAACTGTATTGTGTTTTTTTCCTTCAAGGTCAATTTCAAAGAAATGAATGTTTGGCGTATTAACATATTTCTCAAAATTTTTATTACTGATAGTAAAAAATTTTTGTTCGCCAATACCATACATAACACAAGGAATTTGACCTTCGACTCTGCATTTTTTTGCATCTTGTTTCCCTACGTTCTTTCTTAAAGAACCGCTAATAGATACTGTTTTCATTTTAATTAAATTTTAATTAGATTAATAAAACTATTATTTAGAATTGAAAAAGTGAACTAATCGATTGATAATTTTCAACACGCTCGATTACAGTAGCAAGAATATTTGCTGTACTAATCACTTTTATTTTTTTACTTTCTTTTTTCAAAGGAATTGTGTCTGCAACAACGACTTCAAGAAAATCAGAATTTTCAATTTTTTCGTATGCATCTCCCGAAAATACAGGATGTGTACAAAAAGCTCTTACGCTGTTGGCTCCATTATCTTTGATAAGTTTTGCAGCTTTTGTTATTGATCCGGCCGTATCAATAATATCATCTACCAAAATAACATCTTTTCCTTCGACGTCTCCAATTAGTTTCATGGTTTCGACAACATTTGGTTTTGATCTGTGTTTATAGCAAGTTACGAAACCGGTATTAAGATTTTTTGCATAAGAAGCAGCTCTTCTGGCACCTCCGGTATCAGGAGAAGCCATTATTAAATTTGGAAGATCAAGAGTAAGAAGGTAAGGAACAAAAATTGAAGAAGCATATAAATGATCAACCGGAACATTAAAAAATCCTTGAATCTGATCAGCATGTAAATCAATGGTAATTATTCGTTGGATTCCTGCAGTTGACAAAATATCTGCAATTAATTTTGCAGCAATAGAAACTCTTGGTCTGTCTTTTCTATCTTGTCGTGCAAAACCAAAATAAGGAATTACAACAACTATATTTTTTGCAGAAGCACGTTTTGCGGCATCAATCATCAGCAAAAGTTCAAATAAATTATCAGTAGGGGCAAAGGTTGACTGAACTAAAAAAACATCCCGCCCTCTAATATTCTCTTCAAAAGAAACCTGAAATTCTCCGTCAGAAAATTGAGTGAATTTTGTTTTTCCCAGCTTAGTTCCGTAGTTCTTAGCAATTTGTTTTGCAAGATATTCAGTTTTTCTTCCCGAAAAAATACTAACTAATTTATTCTCTGCCATTTTATAAAGATATTTGCTATGAATTTGAAGCGGCAAAAGTACTTAAATATTTTTAAATAAATAATTTCTTTTCAGAAAAAAATCAATATCTTTGCAAACTCATTTATAAGCCCGGGTGGCGGAATTGGTAGACGCGTTGGTCTCAAAAACCAATGAGGTAACCCTCGTGCCGGTTCGATCCCGGCTCCGGGTACATGAAAAATCTTGAAGCTTTCTTTTTTTATTTTTAATAATAATAAGGAGAGCTTTTTATATTCAAATTTAGTATCGGTTTATTGTAAATTTTATCATGACTAAATTATCAAAAAAAATATCACTTTATTTGCCAATATTATTTTCTGTTATTCTGATAATTGGAATTTATTTAGGGATGGAGCTTTCTCCTTCTTCATCAGGCACACAAAATATTTTTACTATCAATCAGAATAATTATAATAAAATTTCTGATATTCTTAATTATGTTTCACAGGATTATGTTGATTCTGTTGACAGAAATAAATTGATTGAAGAGGCTATTGATGGGATACTTAATGAACTCGATCCCCATTCAAGTTATATTAGTGCTGAGGAATTTAATGCAATTAACGATCCCCTTATCGGTAATTTTGAGGGAATTGGTATTCAGTTCAGGATTATTAAGGACACAATAAATGTTATTCAGCCGATTGTTGGTGGACCTTCGATAAAAGTCGGATTACTTGCCGGTGACAGAATTATAAAGATTGAGGATACGATTGTAGCAGGTGTTGGTGTTAATAATAACGATGCTATAAAAAAACTTAAAGGTCCAAAAGGAACAAAAGTAAATATTGATATATATCGCCGGGGGGTAAATGAATTATTAAATTTTACTATTACACGAGATGTAATTCCCACCTATAGTCTTGATTATAAATATATGTTTGATGATAAGATAGGCTATATTAAATTGAGCAAGTTTTCTGCAACTACTTATGACGAATTCTCGGAAGCGATGAAAAGTCTTCTCGAATTAGGAATGGAAAAACTTATTCTTGATCTTAGGGGAAATGTTGGTGGGTATCTTCAAATTGCCATAAAACTTGCTGATGATTTTTTGAAAGAAGGAAAACTTATTGTTTACACAGAAGGAAACAGTCGTCCGTGTAATTATGCTTATGCCACAAAAACCGGTATGTTTGAAAATAATGAAGTGGTAGTTTTAATTGATGAAGGCTCAGCTTCGGCAAGTGAAATTATTGCCGGTGCAATTCAGGATAACGATAGAGGTTTAATAATTGGGAGAAGATCTTTTGGTAAAGGACTTGTACAGGAGCAACTTAATTTTCCGGATGGTTCTGCATTACGCCTTACTGTTGCGCGTTATCATACGCCAACAGGAAGATGTATCCAAAGACCTTATGAAAATGGGTTTGATGATTATAATCATGAATTTTATTATCGCATTGCAAATGGTGAACTCGAAAATGCCGACAGTATCCATTTTAATGATTCCTTGAAATATACAACCCCAAAAGGAAAAATTGTTTACGGCGGTGGTGGTATTATGCCTGATATTTATGTGCCTTTTAAGAGTGATGAAAATGATGAGTATTTTATTTCTTTATCAGGAAAAGGTTTGATTTTTCAGTTTGCCTTTGATTATACTGATAAAAACAGACAAGTTTTTAATAAGTACAAAACATTTGATAATTTTGATAAAGAATTTCAAATTACAAATGATCTTTTTAATGATCTTGTAAGCTATGCCGAAGCAAAAGGAATTCAAGAAAATAAAAAGATCATCAGTCAGTCAAAACAAAAAATACAAATTCTCCTCAAAGCTTATATTGGTAGAAACATTTATGATAATGAAGGCTTTTATCCTCTTTATCATAAAATTGATAAGGGATTTCTTAAGGCTGTTGAGGTTTTATCCGATTCTTTATATATTAAAACGCATAAACTTTACGAAAATTGAATTAAATTTTTAACTGGTTTTAATCAAAATTTGTTTTTAAAAATTTAATATTTTCGTTTAGTATCAGTTTAAAAGTGTTGAAACAACAATCCTAAACAAATATTATTATTTTTACATTAATTATATTTTAAAAATATATCTCTATAAATTAATAAAAATATATGGAAAGCATCAGATTTAAAGCCTTGGAAACCACTTGGAATCGTAAACCCGTTGATGTTGTTTTACCAAAAGGAAAAGCTTCCGATTATTATGGTGAAATGACTTTTAATAAAAAGGCTATGCGCGATTTTTTACCGGAAAAAGCATACAAAAAAGTAATGGCATCAATTGAAAAAGGCGGGAATATTGACCGTAAAATTGCCGATCAGGTTGCAGCTTCGTTAAAGTCGTGGGCAATAAGCAAAGGAGCAACCCATTATTCTCACTGGTTTCATCCCCTTACCGGATCAACTGCCGAAAAGCATGATGCATTTATCAATCCGGTTGAAGGTAATGATGCTATTGAAGAGTTTAGCGGCAACGAATTAATCCAACAGGAACCAGATGCCTCAAGTTTTCCAAGCGGTGGAATCAGAAATACTTTTGAGGCAAGAGGTTATACTGCCTGGGATCCGACCTCGCCGGCTTTCATTCTTGAAAATACTCTTTGTATTCCAACAATTTTTGTTTCCTACACAGGTGAAGCTCTTGATTATAAAACTCCTTTGATCAAAGCTTTGAATTTGATTGATCATGCTGCTGTTGATGTATGCAAATATTTTAATAAAAATGTAAATAAAGTAAATGCCACATTAGGTTGGGAACAAGAATATTTTCTCGTTGATACAGCTTTATATTTTGCAAGACCCGACCTTATTCTAACCGGTCGTACTGTATTTGGACACGATTCGGCAAAAGACCAACAGCTTTCCGATCATTATTTTGGTGTTATTCCGAATAGAGTTTTAAATTTTATGAAAGACTTTGAGATTGAAGCTCACACATTGGGAATACCTGTAAAAACAAGACATAATGAGGTAGCTCCAAGCCAGTTCGAATGTGCTCCCGTTTTTGAGGAAGCTAACCTTGCCGTTGATCATAACCAATTATTGATGCACATATTGAATGTTGTTGCCAAACGACATAACCTGACTGTTTTATTACACGAAAAACCGTATGCAAATATCAATGGATCGGGAAAACATAACAATTGGTCATTAATGACAAATACGGGAATTAATCTTCTTTCACCGGGTAAAACCGGAAGTTCCAATCTTATGTTTATTACTTTCCTTGTTAATATTTTAAAAGCTCTTGATACTCACGCCAATCTCTTGGGAGCAAGCATTGCAACTGCAGGAAACGATCAAAGGCTTGGCGGACACGAAGCTCCTCCGGCAATATTCTCTGCCTTTATCGGTTCGCACTTAACTGATATCCTTAATAATATTGAGAAAAAGGTTAAAAATGGTAAAATAACACCTGATATTCAGGAAGAACTTCACCTTAATATTGCTAAAATTCCGGAAATACTTTTAGATAATACCGACAGAAACAGAACTTCTCCGTTTGCATTTACGGGAAATAAATTTGAGTTTAGGGCAGTCGGATCATCCGATACTTGTTCAAAATCAATGACAGTATTGAATTTAATTGTAGCCGACCAACTGAAAAAGTTTAAAGAAGAAGTAGATACTCATCTTGCAAAAAATATTAGAAAAGATGAGGCTATTTTCAGAGTATTGAAAAAATATATTTCCGAATCGAAAAACATTCTTTTTGAAGGAAATAATTATAGTGAAGAATGGATTAAAGAAGCTGAAGCGCGAGGATTGTTAAATATTAGTTCAACTCCACTTGCAATAAAAACATTTATTACTACCAAGACTATAAATCTTTATGAAACACATAAAATTTTAACAAAAAAAGAACTTGCTGCCAGATATGAGGCTTATCTTGAAGATTACACAAAAAAAATTCAAATTGAATCAAGAGTAGTCGGCGATTTGGCTATTAACCATATAATTCCGGTTGCAATTAAATATCAAAATATTTTGATAAATAATGTAAAAGGTTTGAAAGATGTTATTGATAATAAAAATTATTTAAGACTTTCGAGAAATCTTATAACATCCATCAAAGAGATTTCAGAACATATTTTTGAGATTAAAACCTTTGTCGGGGAAATGATTTCTGAACGACGATTAGCTAATAGAATGGTAAAAAGTGATGCTAAAACTCTTGCTTATAATAAAA